>JAKAMJ010000070.1 GCA_021812955.1 bacterium
GTCGCCGGCGCGCGCAAAGCCATCCTCGACGACCGCTTCGACGAATACCGCGCCGACTTCGTGCGCAGTTATTATCATGGCTAACTTCAAACTCCACGCCCCATATCCGCCGGCGGGCGATCAGCCAGAGGCGATCAAGGCGCTTGAGAAGGGGCTTGAGAATGGAATGCGCCATCAGACGCTCTTCGGCGTAACTGGCTCGGGCAAGACCTTTACCGTGGCGAATGTCATCGCGCAAAAAGACAAACCGACCCTCGTGATGGCGCACAACAAGACGCTCGCGGCTCAGCTCGCGCAGGAGTACCGCGAATTCTTCCCAGAAAATGCCGTGCACTATTTCGTCTCTTACTACGACTACTACCAGCCGGAGGCGTACATCGCGCATTCTGATACATACATAGAAAAAGAGGCGATGATCAACGCGGAAATCGACCGTTTGCGTCACGCAGCGACGCAAGCCTTGCTTACGCGGAAGGACGTCATCATCGTCGCGTCTGTCTCTGCTATATACGGCCTCGGTTCGCCCGAGCAATACGAGAAGGTGCATGTGAAAATCGAGGTGGGCACCGCGGAGGATCGCGCGGCGTTGATCCGAAAGCTCGTGGGTATCTACTTCGAGCGCACGAGCGCCGACCTGAACCCGGGGCAGCTGCGGGCCATCGGCAATTCGCTCGAGTTTATGCCGGTGAACGAGCGTGTCATCTATCGCGTCGGTTTCGAGGGCGACGTCGTCGCGCACATCGACCGGCTGGATCCGGTCTCGCGCGCGAAGATTGCGGAGCCAAGCTCGGTGTTCGTATTCCCGGCGAAGCACTTCGTTACCAGCGAAGAAGAGCGCGACCGCGCGCTCGCCGAAATCAAAGTTGAACTCGACCTTCAGC
This sequence comes from bacterium, assembly GCA_021812955.1. Classification (GTDB taxonomy): domain Bacteria; phylum Patescibacteriota; class Minisyncoccia; order Phycocordibacterales; family Phycocordibacteraceae; genus C7867-001. The sequence continues at coordinate 882 of JAKAMJ010000070.1, forward strand.
TCGCGAAGTTCAAGAGGGAAGCGAAACCGCTCGAATCCGAGCGCATCAAGCGCCGCACGCTCCACGACCTCGCCATGATCCGCGAGATGGGCTACGTCAACGGCATCGAGAACTACTCGCGCCACTTCGACGGCCGCAAGGCGGGCGAGCCGCCCTATACGCTCCTCGACTACTTCAAGCGTTGTGATAAGGATTTCCTCACCGTCATCGACGAGTCGCACGTCACCGTCTCGCAGATAGGCGGCATGTATGCCGGCGACAAGTCCCGCAAGGACAACCTCGTCGAATACGGCTTCCGGCTACCGTCGGCGCGCGACAATCGCCCGCTCACCTTCGAAGAGTTCGAGGAGCGCGTCGGGCAAGTCGTGTATACGAGCGCGACTCCGGGCGCCTACGAGCGCGGGCATTCTGAGCAGATCGTCGAGCAGATCATTCGCCCTACCGGCCTCATCGACCCGGAACTCACCGTGTGCGGCGTCGTCGAAGAGAAAGAATATCCAGGACAGGTGGCGGATTTCATAGCAGAAGCTGAAAAGGTTATAAAGAACGGCGGCCGCGCGCTCGCGACCACGCTCACCAAGCAGATGGCAGAAGACCTGGCGAGCTTCTTGCGAGAGAAGGGAATCAAAGCCGAGTATCTTCATTCCGATGTCAAGACCATCGACCGCATCGACATCCTCACCAAGTTCCGCAAAGGCGAGTTCGATATCCTTGTCGGCGTCAACCTGCTCCGCGAAGGACTCGACTTGCCAGAGGTCGAGCTTGTCGGTATTCTCGACGCCGACAAAGAAGGCTTCCTGCGTAGCGAGACATCGCTCATCCAGACCATCGGCCGCGCGGCGCGAAACGTCTTGGGGCGCGTGATTCTTTACGCCGACGTGATGACCGGCTCGCTCGAGAAAGCGATTTCAGAAACTAACCGCCGCCGCGAGCTCCAACTCGCCTACAACAAGAAGCACCACATCACGCCCAAGACTATTCAAAAAGAGATACGGGACATCGCCGAGAGCATGCGCAGCGAGCACCAGAAGACGATCGACGAACTTCTCGTGCTTGACACGATCGCCTACAAGGACGACCCGAAGGCGTTTATCAGACAGAAGCGGGAAGAGATGGCCGAAGCCGTCGAGAAACTCGACTTCGAGACCGCCGCCATAATCCGCGACGAGATATACAAATTAGAAGACTCTAAGGGGAAGAAGCCGCGTGCGAGAAAGTGAGACTGTGCTTTTAAGTCAAGTGTGGTATAATCAACCATTCTATATGGCGCGGAAACAGAAAAATGATGGACATGGGCACCACCTCGGCAGCGAATGGCTGAGGGTGAAGGGTGCGCGCACTCATAATTTGAAGAATATCGACGTCGAGATGCCTCGCGGCGCGATGACGGTGATAACTGGCCTTTCCGGCTCGGGGAAGTCGTCGCTCGCATTCGACACTATTTTTGCAGAGGGTCAGCGGCGCTATGTCGAATCGCTCTCGGCATATGCGCGACAATTTTTGAATCAGATGGCGAAGCCGGATGTTGATGAGATAACCGGTCTCTCGCCAGCAATTTCTATAGACCAGAAGAGCCGCTCGAATAACCCGCGTTCGACGGTCGCGACGGTGACTGAGATTTATGACTACCTGCGTGTGTTGTATTCGCGCGCGGGTCAGCCGTATTGCGTACATCACGACGTGCCGAT
>JAKAMJ010000016.1 GCA_021812955.1 bacterium
CATGACCATGGAGTTCGACCACTACGACGTCGTGCCTCAGAACGTAGCGAACGAAATCATCGCTTCGCGTAAATAGTTTCGAATCAGAAAACGAACCCAACGCGGCCGGCGGAGCCGGCCGCGTTGGGGTTTGGGTTGTGCCCCGGCATTTGCATTCCACGCGGCGTTCCCGTATAGTTACTCATAACGCATCTTGGCGTCGCTCTTTGGCTTGTCGGCTTTTTCTGCACGCGGGCCGGGGGTGTTTTCCGACCTAGTCGGATTAATCGTGATTTAATCGTTAATTATCCGAACATATGGCAGCAGAATTTGATCGCAGCAAGCCGCACATGAACGTGGGCACCATCGGCCACGTCGACCACGGCAAGACGACGCTCACGGCGGGCATCCTCCATGTCCTCTCTATGCTGAAGGACCAGGGATATGACGCTCGCGTCGAGAACGTAGACAACATCGACTCAGCGCCGGAGGAAAAGGCGCGCGGTATCACCATCGCGCTTCACCACTCCGAATATTCGACCCCAAACCGCCACTACGCGCACGTAGACGCTCCGGGGCACGCCGACTACATCAAGAACATGATCACTGGAGCCGCCCAGATGGACGGCGCGGTGCTCGTGATCGCGGCGACCGACGGCGTGATGCCGCAGACGCGCGAGCACATCCTCCTCGCGAAGCAGGTCGGCCTCAAGAAGCTCATCGTCTTCCTGAACAAGGTGGACATGGTAGATGAGCCGGACCTCATCGACCTCGTCGAAGAGGAGGTTCGCGAGCTTCTCGCCAAGCAGGGCTACGACGGCACGAACACGCCGATCATCCGCGGTTCCGGCCTCAAGGCGCTCGAAGCCAAGGACACTTCTGACGAATGGGCGCAGAAGGTGAAGACGCTTGTCGATACCATGGACACGTACTTCGAAATGCCGGAGCGCGACACGACCAAGCCGTTCCTCATGCCGATCGAGGACATATTCTCGATCGAAGGTCGCGGCACGGTGGTTACGGGCCGCATCGAGCGCGGCGTCATCAAGGTGGGCGAGGAAGTCGAGATCGTCGGCCTCAAGCCGACGGTGAAGACGACCGTCACCGGTATCGAGATGTTCAACAAGCAGCTCCAGGAGGGCCAGGCCGGCGACAACGCAGGCATCCTGCTCCGCGGTACGAAGAAGGAAGACGTGCATCGCGGCCAGGTTCTCGCGAAGGTCGGTTCCGTGACGCCGCACACCGAGTTCGAAGCAGAGGTCTATGTCCTCTCCAAGGATGAGGGCGGTCGCCATACTCCGTTCTTCTCGGGTTACAAGCCGCAGTTCTACGTCCGCACCACGGACGTGACGGGCGAAGTGACTCTTCCGGAAGGCAAGGAGATGGTCATGCCGGGCGACACGGTCACCTTCAAGGTGAAGCTTACGGCACCTATCGCCCTCGAGGACAACACTCGCTTCTCGGTGCGCGAAGGCGGCAAGACCGTCGGCGCCGGCGTCGTGACAAAGATCACCGCCTAACGGGGCCGGATCGATACTCATATGGAAACGGAAACAAAACCCAAGGCTAAGCGCGTCTCGAAGAAGGCGGCAGCGGCCGCCCCGGTGGAGCACAAGCTCCGGATCCGCGTCCGTGCCTATGAGCACAAGATTCTCGATCTCTCGGTGAAGCAGATCATGGACACAGCAGCCCGCTTCGATGCGGTCGTAGTCGGCCCAGTGCCGCTCCCTACCGAGATCAAGCGTTGGACAGTGAACCGCTCGACCTTCGTCCACAAGGACGCGCGCGAGCAGTTCGAAATGCGCATCCACAAGCGCCTCATCGACATAGAGAACCCGTCGCCGAAGGTGATCGAGGCCCTCACGAACCTCAACCTCCCGACCGGCGTCACGATCGACGTCAAGATGATCTAATTTGGACAAGTCAGACTTGTCCAAGCACAACCGCCGCCCGTGAGGGCGGCGGTTGTGCTGCGGTTGTGCTGCGGTTGTGCTTGCATATTTTTTAGGCCTCGTGTAGAGTGCCATTAAAGCTACGTACCTCTTAGGAGGGACCTATGGCAGAACGCGCGATGCGTCTGTCATCGCGCGTTCTGCTTTAAAGACACAATGAAATTCATCCTAGCAACCAAAGAGAACATGACCCGCATCTTCGCGGAGGACGGTCGCGCCTATGCGGGCACGATACTCTCGGTTGCGCCGATGACGATCACTCAGGTCAAGAGCGAGAGCACGAAAGACGGATACACGGCCATTCAGGTGGGCATGGGCGAGCGCAAGGCGAAAAACGTCTCCAAGCCCGTGCTCGGCCATACGGGCGGCAAGGGATACGAGGTCATCCGCGAGTTCCGCGGCGCTGAGGGGCTAGAGAAGGGCGCGACGCTTGATGCGTCGGCGCTCTCGGCTGGCGACATCGTCCAAGTATCCGGCATCACCAAGGGCAAGGGCTTCGCGGGCGTCGTTAAGCGCCATGGGTTCCACGGCGGTCCGCGCAGCCACGGCCAGAAGCATTCCGAGCGCGAGCCGGGCTCGATCGGCGGTTCCGGCGGTCGCGCCGGCGGTCGCGTCGCGAAAGGCCTCAAGATGGCCGGCCGCATGGGTTCCGATCGCGTTACGGTCAAGAACTTGAAGGTCCTCGCTGTCGATGCGAAGGAAGGGAAGATAATCATCTCGGGCGCCGTCCCCGGCCGCCGCGGCACGGTGCTCGAAGTGGTGTCTGCATAATTTTCATACCATGACTACCGAAAAGAAAACGACGAAGAAGGCAGAAGCACCGGCGGAGATGCCCGTTTACTCCATGGACGGCGCGAAGGTCGGAGCGATCGCGCTCCCGGAGGCGCTGTTCCATGCGCCATGGCGCGCAGACCTAGTGCACCAGGTGACGACCGCGATGCAGGCCAACTTGCGCCAGAACCGCGCCAACACCAAAGACCGCTCCGAGGTCTCGGGCGGCGGCAAGAAGCCGTGGAAGCAGAAGGGCACCGGCCAGGCGCGTCACGGATCAAAGCGTTCCCCGATCTGGCGCCACGGCGGCATCACCTTCGGTCCGCGCAGCGAGCGCGATTATAGCGAGAAGGTAAACAAGAAGATGCGCATGGGTGCGCTCGTATCGGTGCTCTCGCGTAAAGCGAAAGACGGCGAGCTGATCCTCGTAGACAAGCTGTCATTTGCCGAGCCGAAGACCGCTACTGCAAAGGCGGCGCTCTCGAAGGTCGCAGCCGCAGCGTCCGCGACGTCGCTCCTTTCGAAGCGGAAGAACGCGGCGCTCCTCGCGCTTGCGTCGTATGACACGAATACGATAAAGAGCTTCGGCAACGTCGGCAACGTGGCCACCGAGGAGGTGCGCAACCTGAACCCGCTCGACGTGATGACGGCGAAATACCTCATCATCGAGCAGCCGGAGGAGGCGTTCGCTTCGCTCATTGCCCGCACCAAGACTAAATAACAGACCATGGCACTCTTTGGCGACAATAAAAAAGAAAAGGATACTACGAAGCGCAGCGCGCACGCGAAGGTCTCGCTCCATGGGAAAGCGCATGACATAATCCGCGCCCCGTGGTTCTCAGAGCAGGCGCTGCTCGCGACCGAGCGCGGCGTATACGTCTTCGAAGTGTCTCCTCGTGCGACGAAGCCGGAAATAGCCGGGGCGATAAAGGAGATTTATGGCGTCGCTCCGAAGGCGGTCCGCATCGTGAACCTCCCAGCAAAGCGCAAGGCGTTGCGCGCGCGCCGCGGGTTCGGCTCGCGCTCGGCTCGAAGCAAGGCGTATGTCTGCCTGAACGCGGGCGACACCATCCAGTTCGCATAAGCATTCCCGTATGAAAACCTACAAACCGACAACCAAGAGCCGACGTTCGATGACTAGCCTCCCGTACAGGGAGCTGCTCTCGGGCGATGCGCCGTACAAGCCGCTTCTCGCCAAGAAGAGCAGCCGAGGCGGCCGGAATGCGGACGGGCGCATAACGACCCGGCATCAGGGCGGCGGGCACAAGCGCCGCCTCCGAGTGGTCGATTTCTCGTACGACAAGAAAAACATCCCGGCGGTCATCGAGACGGTCGAGTACGACCCGTTCCGCAGCGCGTTCGTCGGTCTCGCGCTCTACCAGGACGGTGAACGTCGCTATGTCATCGTGCCGAAAGACACGAAGGCAGGGGCGGAATTCGTCGTAGCCGAAGACGCGCCTCTCTCTCCTGGTAACCGCCTCCCGCTCGGTTCCATACCGGTCGGCACCTCGATTTACAACATCGAGCTCGCTCCGGGCACGGGTGCAAGCCTCGTGCGCTCGGCAGGCACCTTTGCCGAAGTCGTCGCGCACGATGCAGGCTACGCGCAGATCAAGCTCCCCTCGACCGAGGTGCGCAAGGTATCCGACCTTGCGTGGGCGAGCGTCGGCGCGGTGGGCAACGAGGAGCACAATCTCGTAGTCATCGGCAAGGCGGGCCGCAGCCGCTGGCTCGGCATCCGCCCGACGGTGCGCGGCACGGCCATGAACCCTGTCGACCATATGCACGGAGGCGGCGAAGGACGCCAGGGCCGCGGTACGCGCCGCGCGAAGAGCATGTGGGGCAAGCCGACCGGCAAGGGGCAGAAGACTCGCACCCCGAAGAAATACAGCAACGTGTTCATCGTCTCTCGTCGCAAAGTCGGCAAGAAGCGTAGGGGTTAATTCCGAATACGAAAAGCGCCGCCGCCCGAAGGGCGGCGGCGCTTTCTGCGCGTTGCTCCGCACGGCTATTCCTGGTTTAATGTTTAGGGAGCAGGCTCTTTCATTCAACTACAAACAGGAGGTGCGTGATGAGTAGAAAATCGTTCTTTGGGATCATGGCAGTGTTGGCGCTGGTATTGTGTTGTTGGGAAGGAACAGGCGCTGCGGCCAGGCTGCACGTCGAGTGGTGCCCATGCGCCGGAGCAGACGGATACAAGGTCTACTACGGCACGACCTCGGGTGTCTACGACAACTCGTGGGATAACGGCACGTCCACGATGTACGACAGTAACCCGCTGCCGGAGGGCGTGTACTTCGTCGCAGTGAGCGCCGTTTATGGCACGTCCGAGGCGTTCTCGTCTGAGAAGGTCGTCGTCGCCGTAGAGAACGGTGACAGCGCTGCGGGGTGGTCCGTGCTCAAAGGCGCGTTGCCGGTGCCTGGATATGACGCCCTGCTTTCCGGGAATGCGCTTTACTTCAACCCGGTGGTGACCGTTGCGGTCGCTGCGAGCAAGGTGTCGCTCGCGAACGTTCCGTCGTCGGCAGTCAACCTGTATTATGACTTCAACGCGACTGGGTCAGGGGGATACGTCGCAGTGTCCATGACGACGAAATCGAAGGGCTTGGTTACGTTGTACTACAAGCTCCAAGATTCAAATTCGCTCGGGACGACGACGGCGATCCTCGGCATCGGCTCGACCATGAACGATGGGCAGTGGCATACTATCCATCGCAATCTGGACGATGACCTCGTAGCCGCCGGAATCGCCCCCGCAGGAGACATCGTGTCCTTCGGCACGATGTATGTATACTCATACAGCAAGAGCCTTGAGCTCACGTCCGTCGGATTCGCAGACAATCCGGACGTGACGACATGCCCTTAGCGGTTGCGCTAAGGGGGCGCTAAGGCGGCACGGCACGTGCCGCCTTTTCTTTTCTCGTGGGGTATACTGACGAAGTACGGGGGGCGAATAACAAAACGAATACGTATGACAAAAAAGATGACGATTCTGCTTGCCTCGATCATTCTGGCGGCTTTCCTGCTGCCGGCGTCATCGGCCAGCGCAGCCGCGTCGCTGCAAATTTATCGAAGCGTCGGACCGGGCGATATCGCAGACCTGAACACGGGTGCCGCGACGGTCTCGATTTCGGGATCGGTCGCGACCTTTTCCGCTCCCCTCCCCGGGAAGGTCGGCGTGGGGGACGTCTTGCAATATGACCCCGGCAGCGGCCTGGTCGTAGCTTTCATATCCGGGCGGACTTCCAGCACGGTCTTCACCGTGCAATCCGCAAGCGGCGGCGCGCCAGTTTCGGCGCCCGCAGGGACGGCAGTAAAGGTGTTCCGCGCGTACACTTCACTGGCGGATGCCATCGCTGGGAACGAGAACGCCGGGGTTGACGCGTCGGTAAGGAATTTCGACGCATGGACCGGCGGGAATAACCTGGTTTCACCGGACGAGACATGGAATATCGCCTGCTACGGAGACGCGCAGGATACAACTACGGGCATAACGATAAGCGGCTGGACGACGTCGAGCACGGACTATCTGAAAATCTATACGCCGTATCTCGATTCGGAAGTCGGCGCGTCGCAGCGGCATGCAGGGGTCTGGGATGACACTAAATACAAGCTGGTCGCTTATGCGGATACCGACGGTACGCTGCTCGAGTCGCCAATAAATACGGGTTCGGCGAACGTGCTGATAGACGGCCTGCAGATATTCGTCGACGACTTGCGCCCTAGCGGCGGCACGGTATCGGCGATAGCGGCGCATAATGCGACAGGGAGCGTTTCCATCAGCGACAACATAATCAAGGCAGATCCGATAAACGGATGGTCAAGCTACGCGGTCGTGGTGACGAACGCCGGCGCGGCTGGCGTCTACAAGGTCTGGAATAACATAATCTACGGATTCTTGGAAGGAGGCATAAGCTTCTCCGGTGCCGGCAATACGATGTATGCCTATAACGACACTGTGTACGGCTCGAACCTGAGCGTCGGCAGCGCCGACGTGTGCTATGGCGCGAGCGGGGGCACGTTCGTCTCGGTAAACAACATCGCTCAAGCGTGCGGTACCGGATTTTCCGGGACGTTCGGGAGTGGTTCAGGATATAACCTGTCTAATCTAACCGATGCTCCCGGAAGCAACTCGGCCACATCGACCACGCTCGCTTTCGCTGGAACTGAAGATTACCTTCTCGGAGCGTCAGACACTGCCGCCATAAATCACGGGGAAGACCTGTCGGCGGACGCGAACAATCCTTTCTCGGCGGATATCAGGAATGCACAACGCCCCGTGGGGCTGTGGGACATCGGGGCTGACGAATACGGAGCGTCGCCAGGTTTCGTGCAGCCGACGGTCACTACGCAATCAGCTTCCTCCGTCACGCAGACTACCGCGACGCTCAATGGCGATATCGCGGCTACCGGAGGTGTCGGGCCGACAGTCCGCGGTTTCTCCTGGGGCACGGACTCGTCGCTCTCCGGCGGAGACACCGCTACCACCACCGACGCAGCCGGTCAGCCGTTCGGCGTCGGAACGTTCTCGACGACGACGCTCGCGTTCGCATGCGGGAGCACGTATTACGCTCGCGCATACGCCACCAACTCGGTCGGGACGGCGTTCGGCTCAATCGTGAGCTTCACGACCGGTTCTTGTCCGGATACGACGCCTCCGGTCGTGGCCGACGCTTCGCCGTCTGGCGAGCTCGTGGCGGGCACGACGTCTACCGTCATCTCGGTCAAGACGGAGATTGGGGCCACCTGCAAATACAGCACGGCCGCGAATACGGAATACGCGTCAATGACCGGGACGATGACTGAGAATGCGGGGGTTTATTCGGCGACCGTATCTGGATTGGCGAACAACTCGGTTGATGATTACTACATCCGATGCTCCGATGCCGCAGGGAATCCGACGGTGGCCGACACGAATGTACATTTTAGCGTAGCAGCAGCTTCTTCTGGTGGCGGAGGCGGAGGCGGAGGAGGTGGGGGCGGTGGTGGTGGCGGCGGAGGAGGTGGGGGCGTGTCTTTCGTGCCGTCGCCTGCGCCGGCACCGTCCGCTAATCCGACGCCGGCCGCCCAACCGGCAGCGACCACGTCTGTCGCGTCTGAGCCAGCGGCCACAGAGAAAGCGTCCGGCCTCACAGAGGCACAAATACAATCCATTCTGTCCGTGCTTGAATCGTTCAGCGTGGATCAGGCGACCTTGGCGGACGTAACTGCGGCGTTGAGGGGCGGTTCTGCAGCGTCTGGTGGTACGGCACAGTCAGCTCCTGCTCAAGTGGCGACATTGTACTCATTCGCCCGGGATCTGCATCTTGGCATGTCGGGCGCAGACGTGAAGCAGTTGCAACAATTCTTGAACGGGCATGGCTTCGCGGTGTCTGTATCCGGTCCTGGTTCTGACGGCAACGAAACGGCCTACTTCGGTCAAGCGACGAAAAACGCGCTTGCGAAGTTCCAGGCGGCAAACGGCATCACGCCTTCTGCCGGATATTTCGGGTCGATGACGAGGGCGGCTGTATCGCGATAGTGGGGAAGGAAAGACCAAAAAGCCCGCGGCGCCGAAGGCGCCGCGGGCTTTTTGGATCGTTATCGGTATCCCGGCTTCAGGATGCTGGCGAGCTCGGAGGTGGGAATGTAGAGCGTCTGAGGCCCGGAAGAATAGGGGGCTACCTTGTATGGGTCGAAAAGCACGACGAGATTATGGTTGTCGAAGAAGAAGTCCGAGAAGTTCTTGGCATCCGGGGTCGTGCCGCTCTCGAGCATCTGCGCGTTTCCGTTGTCGCCTATGATTTTCGGCAGCTTTGCGCGGCTGAGCGCAGAGAGCGTCGCGAGGTAGTCGGAACCAGGCGCGAAGAGATCTGCCAAGGCGAGCGGCGCGCCGGTCGACGTATCAAAAGTGAAGGTGTGGAAGAATGTGTTCCCGTGCGCGCCGAGCGTGTCTTCGTAGACGGTGAAGATGTAGGAGATTGTGCGGGGGGAAGATGCCATGAGGTACTTTATCTCCAGCGTTTCCTTGCGCCCTTGGTCGAGGCCGAGCGTTTTCACGTCTGCGGCGGTGAGATTCGCGAAATTTCCGTCGGCCTTGAATTGCGCGATAGTGCCGCTCACGAACTGCTTCATCTGCGCGATGGCAGTCGTGTTTGCGCCGCTGGCGAGCGGCGTGCTCGAGGCGTAATTCGCGGCGATGTCGTAGTATTGCGCGTGCTCGACGTAGCTCGTGCCGCTCAGAGGGGATGCAGGCGCCTGGCTAGAGGCTGGCCTGGTCGCCGCATAGAAGACGACTCCGCCCAGGATAATGATGCCGGCTATCGCACCTAGTGCGGTTTCTTTTCTCATATGGCCGTAGTGTACCAGAAACATGAGCTTGCGCGCGGCGGCTTTTTGCCGCACTCTGTATCCATATGGCTGACCAGAACCTGATGGAGAAGATCGTCTCTCTCGCCAAGCGCCGCGGCTTCGTCTACCCCGGCTCCGAGATCTACGGCGGCTTGGCGGGCACGTTCGACTACGGGCCGCACGGCGTCGAACTTTTAAATAACCTCAAGCGCGCGTGGTGGGACGCGAACGTTTACCAGAAGGACAATTTCTACGGCCTTGATGCGGGCATGTTCAAGAACCCACGCACCTGGGAGGCGAGCGGACACACGAGCGGTTTCTCCGATCCACTCGCGGAGTGCAAGAAGTGCAACACTCGCATCCGCGTGGATAAGGAACTCGACGCTATCGGCGTGACGGCCGACGAGAAGATGAGTGAAGAGGAGATCAACAAGCTCTTCGACGAACATCGCGCAGAGATCGCGTGTCCGAAGTGTGGCGCGCACGATTTTTCCCGCGTGCGGAAGTTCAACCTGCTCGTGAAGTCGAACCTGGGCGACTTCACGTCGGACGGCAGCGAGCCGGTCTATCTCCCCGGCGAGGCGTGTCAGGGTATCTACCTCGATTACAAGAACGTTGTCGATTCGATGCATCCGAAGATCCCGTTCGGTGTCGCACAGATCGGTAAGGCGTTCCGGAACGAGATCTCGCCGCGCAACTTCCTCTTCCGCACGCGCGAATTCGAGCAGGCGGATACGCAGCTGTTCGTAAAACCGAACGAGAACAAGGAGCCGTACGAAACGCTTAAGAAAGAACGGATGGATTGGTACCTCTCTATCGGTATCCGCCCCGACAATCTCCGTCTCAAACAGCACGCGAATCTCGTCTTCTACGCCAAGGACGCATGGGACATCGAATATAATTACCCGTGGGGCTTCGATGAACTTGAGGGCATCCATGATCGGAGCGATTATGATCTTACGCAGCACATGCAGTTCTCGGGCGCGGACCTCAATTACACCGATCCAGAAACGGGAGAGAAGTACATCCCGTGGATCCTTGAGACCTCGATGGGTATGGGGCGTTTGTTCCTTGCGGTGCTTGCGGACGCATACCGCGAAGACGGGCTCGGTGGGGAAGCACGCACCTATCTCTCGCTCTCGCCGAAGATTGCGCCGGTCAAAGCGATGGTCTCGCCTTTGCTGAAGAACAAGCCCGAGCTCGTCGAGAAGGCACGGGAAGTGCGCGCGGCGCTGCGCGCCGCGCTCCCTGGTGTCGCGATCGCCTGGGACGACAACGGCAACATCGGGAAGCGCTACCGCCGCCAGGACGAGATCGGCACGCCCTTCTGCGTCACCATCGACTTCGATACGCTCGGCGAAAAGCAGGAGCTCAAGGATACCGTCACCCTTCGCCACCGCGACTCGGGCGAACAGGAGCGGCTCAGCATCAGAGAAGTCGCTGAGCGTATCAGCCGCGCGATTTCATAGTGCATATCGCATCGGGCTGTGGCAAGCCTCTGCGGTTTCGTGATAGGATGCGGGCATGGACAAGGAGTTCCGCATCTCGATCACCCCGAGCACTATCGTGACGGCTGCGCTTGTCGCCGCCGGCGCCTACGTCTTCTGGCTTTTGCGCGACTTGGCGCTCCTCGTGCTCACGGCTGTCGTTCTCGCTTCGGCGATTGAGCCGGAGATCGCGTTCTTCATCCGCCACCGCGTGCCGCGCTTCTTCGCGGCCATTTTGGTATACGTGCTCACCTTCGGCTCCATATTCGTGCTGCTCTACTTCTTCTTTCCGCCGATCATCGCCGACGCTGCAGGGTT
>JAKAMJ010000017.1 GCA_021812955.1 bacterium
CAAGCGCCTTGATCGCCTCGGGCTGATCGCCCGCCGGCGGATATGGGGCGTGGAGTTTGAAGTTAGCCATGATAATAACTGCGCACGAAGTCGGCGCGGTATTCGTCGAAGCGGTCGTCGAGGATGGCTTTGCGCGCGCCGGCGACCAGGTCGAGGATGAATGCGAGGTTGTGCATCGAGCAGATGATCGAGCCGAGCATCTCGCCGCTGCGCACCAGGTGCGACACGTATGCCAACGAGAACTCGGCAGAAGTCAGACTTCTAGAATCCGTATTGAAGTCTGACTTCAATCCGAGTTCGGAGAGCTTGGTGAAATCGTTGCGATATTTCTCTCCCTTGAGGTGAACAATACCTCGCGGTGTGTAAATAGAGCCGTGGCGGCCGATGCGGGTTGGCGCGACGCAATCGAACATATCCATGCCGTTCGCGATGCCCTCGAGGATGTCGCCCGGCTCGCCGATACCAAGAAAGTGGCGCGGCAATGCTTCGGGTAATTCGCCCACCGCGGCGCCAAGGGCGCCGCGCATGTCCTCTTTACTAAACGAGCCGCCGATGCCGATGCCGTCGAAACCCATCTCGGCAATGGCTCGCGCGCTCTCGCGTCGCAAATCCTCGTGCCTACCGCCTTGGACAATGCCGAAGAGTGCTTGGCGCTTATTCGCGTCAATATTCTGTCGATGCGCCTTCAAGCTTCGCTCGGCCCAGCGGTGCGTGCGCTCCATCGCCTCCTTCTGATATTCATACGGCGCAGTCGGCGAGGTGCACTCGTCGAACGCGAAGAAGATGTCCGCTCCGAGCGCGTGCTGGATCTCGACCGAGCGCTCGGGCGTGAAGCGGTGCAACGAGCCGTCAAGGTGGCTCGTGAAGGTGACTCCCTCGTCGTCGATGACTGCGAGCTGCCCGTGCTGGCTCGCCACATCCTCGTCATATACGCTCAGCACCGATCTGGGAAAGTCAGACTCTCCCATTGGTTGGGAGAGTCTGACTTTCCCAGATGTGGAAGAGTCGAATTTGGAGAGCTTGCGCCCAAACGCTGCGCCGAGCGAGAAGACTTGGAAGCCGCCCGAGTCGGTGATCGTCGGCTTCGCCTCGCCGGAGCCAGCCGGCGAAGGCGGGTTCGTCCAGCCCATGAATTGCGCGAGGCCTCCGGCCTCGCGCACGATACTCTCGCCCGGCTGCAAATAGAGATGGTACGTGTTCGCGAGCACGACCTCGGCACCGAGCGCGGCGAGTTGGCCCGGCAAGATGCCTTTCACATCGGCTTTGGTTCCCACTGGGGTGAAGGCGGGCGTGCGGATATCGCCGTGCTGGGTCGAAATCACGCCAGCCCGCGCGGCGCTTCGCGCCGCGCGCTTTTCTATCTTGAATCCTATCGCGCTCATTGCCTGCACTGTACGCTATCCCACGGCGCTTGACAAATGCCACTGGAAGGGTACGCTTTCATACGGACGGCAATCAACGGCCAGCTCATCCCGAGCCGGCCTCAGAATTCAAGGAGGTCTTTTTATGAAAAGTTTAGTCTTGGCCGCATTCGCGGCACTGTCGTTGTTAGGCGGCTGCGCCAGCATTGATGCTGGCGGAAACCTGCACAAAGACCCGGCGGCGCTCAGCGGCGACTACAGCGGGAAGGATTTTTCTGGCAGCTTCGCCGTTGTGAAGCTCCCGGCGAACATCCCGGGCGTCCCGGAATCAAACGGCGCGCATGCCCGATGGTCGGACACCGAGATTCAGCAGGTGCTGTATCTCGACGCTGATTGCCAGAAGCAGCTCTTTGAGCAGCTCCCGGGCTGGGCTCAGGCGATCGCAAAGGAGGGCGGCTGGTCCGCGCTAGCCGTGGCAGTCGGAGAAGCAGGGTTCGCATCCGCGTTCCCAGGCGCCGAGACAGTTCGTTATTTTCTCGGCGGCCTCGGGTACGGCGCAGCAGCCGGTATGAACACCGGCCGGTACCGCCAAGATGGCGCAGAGAAAGGATCCATCGGCTACTGCGTCTTGCTCCAGGCATGGGAGGCGAAAGCACGGTACCACATCCTTCAGGGGATCAATTTCGTCCCCTGGTATGGCAATGGCCATACCACCCTTCCGGAGGCAACCGATGCCAAGGCCGCGCCATCGCTACCCTACGTCAACGCCATCGGCGAACCTCCTGCGCAGTAATAATGAGCGACGAATCGCAAGATTCGTCGCTCATTTCTTTTTGTCCGCTTTATTTCTGCACATTCAGGAGCTCGACCTCGAACACGAGCGTGGAGTTGCCTGGGATCGGGCCGTAGTCATTCGGGCCGTAGCCGAGCGAGGGCGGCACGATGAGCTTGCGCTTGCCGCCGACTTTCATCCCTACGACGCCCTGGTCCCAGCCCTGGATCACCTGCCTCGCGCCCAGCTTGAACGTGAAGCCGGTCGAGCCGTGGTTGGCGGAAGCGTCGAAGACTTTTCCGTCGGTAAACGAGCCGACATAGTTGACGGTCACGCTGTCTCCGGCAGCGGCCTCGGGGCCGTTGCCGACGACTTCGTCGGTTATCTGGAGCTGGTCTGTGTTTGCGGTAGGCATAGCGGTTGAAGTTGAATCTGTTTGAGTATTGGTAGTGGTTGCCATCGCGGCTGCCGCGGCTGCTTGGCTGGGCGCTGAAGCCCGCGGCTGGCCGAAGGGCGACAGGCTCGGGAAGATGAAGAATACGGCGACCACCGCGAGGGCGAGCGCGACAGCGATACCGGTCTGGGTTGGTTGCATACGGTGATGAATATTATTCTGCTTGGAAATCCTTGAACCGCCTCACCTCCTCGGCGACGGCAGCCTGCACTACCTGCTCATGGCCGGGCACTTCCGCGTCGAGGAACGCTTTGATCGCCGACGCGTCTCCCGCTTCGGCGAGCTTAGCGAATTCTTCGCGCTTGTCGTCGGCGAGCTTGGCCAGCACCGCAAGCGTCGCGGCTCGGAGCGCGATCTCGCCGAACTGGCCGATGAGCGTCTGCTGCTCGTCTGCGGACAATTCGCTGATGCCGAGGTCGGCGGCGATGCGGGCAGTGAGTTCGTCGGGCATAGGGGTCATTGTAGCATGATTAGAAGACACGTTTGATAATGCTCTTCAAATCCGGAACGGCCATCGGCCCTTTCAGGAAGACCTGGTCCAGGGTTCCCTTCGCGTTAGGGACATACTCGACGGCTCTCGGCGTGAATATGCGGCCGAGAAACTTATACGACGCGTCGACCGTAACCGGCACGCGATGCTTCAACGCATAGTCCTGCGCAAGCTTGTCTATCTGCGCACCCTTGCCGCCGAGCGCATAGAAGTGCCCTTTGCTGTCCAGGTACACGTGCGGCTCTTTCAGGTTGACGGGTACGCTCGTATGCGTTTCCACGCTGGCCGCATGGCTCGCGGGAGCGGCCGCGTGATGCGTCGCCGGCGCCGTGTGCGCCGCCGGCTCGGACGGCATGACCGAGTAGTGCCGCCCTACGCCGAATGCGCCCCAATCGCCGTCCCTCGGTGCTTCCGGGCTCTGCGCATGGGCCGCGTGCGGAAGCTCGGCAGCCGGCTGCTGGGCCACGTGCGACTCGAGCGGGGGCAGGTGCGATACGGTGGCGTGGTGCTCGGGCGGAGGCAGCACGGTAACTCTGTGCGCTTCCTTCGGCGCTTCGGCAGCGTGGTGAGCGGCAGGCGATTGATGATGATGCGCCGGCGCTTTGTGCGCCCATGACGACACGTCCATCGCGTCGTGGTGCGCCGCGCCGCCCAGGTGAACCTGCCCGTGCGCGTCTATCGTCATGTGCGCGCTCGGATCGATACTCACGCTCGTGCCGCCCTGGAACGCGTGATGCTTGAGCGCGATCTGGTGCACGACCTTATCGAGCTCCCCAGGCTTAGCGTGGAAGAGCTTGTACAGGTCGCTCTTCGAATCCGCATTCGGCGGCAAGGTGAGGTTGTGCTTATGCAGCTCCTTCGAGAGATTCTTCAGCATCCCCTCGTATCCGTGCGAGGACGCGCCGACGCTTGGCATCTCCACCTTCGCCGCCGATGCTTCAGACCCATGAACCCCCGCGGCCGCAGCGGCCGCGGGCTGCGGAGCTTGCGTGCCAGCCTCGGCAGCAGGGGCGCGGGCGTGCGGGTCGAATACAGCGTGCGATGAGGGCGTGCCGCCGTGATAATACTGCCCCTTAAGCCACTCAAACGCGTTGGCGCCGTGTTCTACTACCTTGTTTATCGTGTAGCCCATACCAGCGGTCCAGCCGATCGCCGCAAGCATCGCGGCGCGCTTCTGGTTTTCACCCTCAAGGTGCGAAGACAGTTTCTGGAACCATTTTCGCTTGGACAGCAGCCCTTCTGCTTTTTTGCCACCTTCCTGCGCTTCTTTCGCCTCTTGCAATTGCTTTTCAATCTGCTGGAACATGCTCGACAAGCCCATCGCCCGCTGAGCGACGAGCCCGCCGACGCAGATTCCGAACGTCGTCGGAAGCGCGAACGCCGATCCAGCCGCCGCGCCGCCGACGAGAATACCGCCCGCTGCCAGTTTCGACTTCCAGCCCAGCCTGTCATAAGCCTCGCCTATGGCGCGGAACCTTTCTTCCACGGCGGCGAACTGGTCCAGCTTGCCGGCCCAGCCGAGCTCATCGATACGCCGCCGCGCATAAACCTCTTTCTTCTTCGAGAGGCCGCTCATCCCCTCCGGCTTGCTCGGGATTTCTATGTCCTCAGCCCTGCCGACGGTTTTCTTCAACAGCTTGCGCCACTCCGCGTGAGTGCGCTCCCCGCCAGCAGCTTCTCTCGCTGCATCTTCCTCGGCATCGTACGCGTCTTCGGCCTTGTCGTCCGCTTCGTATGCGGCCATGGTCTTGTCCAGGATGTCCCAATCTTCTGAAGACAATCCCTCGTGGGCAGCTGCAGCTTCCGCCTCCTCAGTCGTCGATGCGCCTAACGCTTCTGGCTCAGGCGTCCTGATACGACTTTCTTGCGTCCGTTCTCGCATACGCTAGTTCGAAAGATATCGCTCGCGGATCATGTTCTCAACTGTAGCACGGTCGCGGCCGTATGTGAGCGCGGATAGCTGGATGAGGTCGTCAACTTGCGCCGCGTTTACCGGGGGCAGGTCAGGCGTCTTCATGTCGAACGGCTGCTGCGGCACGCCTCCCGACAATATCTTCACATACGCGTTCCTGTTCTCGATATTCACGAAATCGAGCGCTTTGAAGGTCGGCGCGAACTGCTTGGCGAAGAACTCCGCGTCTTCTTCGCCGACGCGGAAGACGGCCATGTTGCCCACGTTGCCGAAGACCGCGTTACGCGTCTTCTCTTCTATCTGATTCAGGAACTGATGCGCCATCGAAAGCCCGAGCTTGTATTTGCGCGCTTCGGAGAGGATTCCCGGGATGGAATCGGTCGTGACGTTCTGGAACTCGTCGATGTAGAGATAGAACGGCGGATACACAGCGCGCGGATTATCCGCGCGCGAGAGTGCCGCCATAAAGAGCTTCCCGACGATGATAAGCCCGAGCAAGTTCGCGTTGCGCTCGCCCAGGCGGCCCTTCGAGAGGTTCACGAGCAGTATCTTCTTGGTGTCCATGACCTCGCGGAACTTGAAAGAGGACTTCTGCTGCCCGACGATGGGGCGGATAAAATCGTTCGCCGTGAAGTCGTCGAACTTGTTGGTGATGTACGGCACGATATTCTCGAGCGACGCGTCGCCGCCGGCCTTCGTCGCGATCTCGTTCCAGAACTGGTTCACTATCGGGTTCATGCTCTTGCGCAGCTTCTGCTCGCGGAACTCCTTGTTGCTCAGAACGCGCGCGATATCGAGGATCGTCGAACCGCTCGACGGGTCTTCCATCACGAGGAGTGTCGCATTGCGGAAGTATTGCTCGAAGGCAGGACCCATGCTCTCGGGCACGTCGCCATACAGGCGCTTGAAGATCATGAGAAGCTCATTCACGATGAATGTCTTCTGCTCCGGGCGCGACATATCGTATTCGAGGAAGTTGAGCGCGAACGGGCGCGAGAGGTCGGCCGGGTCGAAATAGATGACATCCTTGTATCGCTCGGGCGGCACAGAGGCCAGGATATCGAAGATGTCCGACCCGTGCGGGTCGATGAAACAGCAGCCGTCGCCGTTCTTGATGTCCTGCATGATCATAGACTTCATGAGTCCCGTCTTGCCGGTGCCAGTCTGACCGATGACGTACAAGTGCCGCAACCGGTCTTCCGGGCTCAGGTATATTTCCGTCGCCATACCGCGATACGAATTGATACCGAGCAAGCTGCCAGACTTGGTGAGCGCGAGCGGCGCTGGCGCATGCGCGGCGCGCGACTGCTTCAGGTGCGGAGAGCTCTCGATGCCGGACGGCGGAAAGTGGTAGAGCGTCGTGAGCTCGCGCAGCGAGAGCGGGAGCGCGTCGGCGGCAGGCAGTCGGAATGAGAAATCCTCAAGCGCGTTCACCGCCTTCCTGCCGTCTGGCACTCGCTTGAACACGAGGCGATTCCCTTGCGTGTTCGCGAATTGATTGAACGACGCTTCGATGTCGCCGAGCATCTGGCCTGCGGCCTGTACGTCGCCCGTAGACACAACGAGGCGTATCGTCGCGCCGACGATCGGTGCCGCGATCTTCTTCTCCACCTGCTCGATAAGCGACTTGTTCGCCTCAGCCTGCCGCATCTCGGCCTCTTTCGCTTTCGCTTCGTCCTTCGGCTTGCTCGAGAAGAGCGTCTTCCCCATCTGGAACAGGACTTCCCCGGCGAAACTTTCCGGCGTGTCGAACGCCGCCGAGCGGGGCTCGCCTTTGCGGAGCGCCTGCAGTATTCGGCGATAGTGCGCGACATGCCGCTCGCCGCGCGGCTCGATAAGTATCTGGAGCGCGGCGCCCTCGCCGGCCGCCGCCATCTTGGCGAACGCGTTCATGACGGCGTTTATCGGGTCGTAGTCGAACTCGGCGTATTCCTTGAGCGGAAGCGCCGGATGCTGCGCGAGCTGCGCTTCGGAAATCGCGTTCGCGCCGTGCGCTGCGAATATGTTGTAATCGGACGGCTGCGGGAGCAGGTGCGCGTCCGGGAATATCGCGAGCGCTTGTTTCTCGAAGAGATTCCGCTTTCCGTTGGGCACTGCGGCATAGAACCGGAGCTCCGGACTGTCTGCCGGCACCGCGAGCTCGAGCGCGAAGTACTGCGGCTCGCCGGGAACCGCATCGGCGACCGATAGTAGCCCGGCGTAGAATTGCTCCATGCCGGAAATGAGCTCTTTCAGCGTCTTCTGGCGGGACTGCGGTTCAGCGTCTTTCGGGCCTGGCAATACAACCTCGTAGAGCGTCATGTGGAGCGCTTTGAAACGCGGTGCTTTCTCGTCGAACCCTAGCGCCGGAAGACCGGCGGCTATGTGGCGCACCAAGTAGGCATGGAATCCGTCGGCGACGCGCGCGTCGCCAGTCCGCTCGAGCACAGCGAGCGCGTTCTTCACGCCCTTCTCTTCGAGCGTCTTCTGCAAACTCTTCACCGCTGCTTCGCTGCCGCCCAGGTCTAGCTCCGCAAGAATCGCGTCAGCTTCGGTCGCTTTCGTCTCTTCATTGAGCCGATACTCCGGAGCAAGTACGCTTTCAGGCGCGGCATGATGCTCGGCCACCTGGCCGGAGATTATCTGCGCGCGCTCTGCCTCGCTTACCCGCGCGAGCGCCGCCTCCTTCTGCGCCACCTGCTCGCGCAAGTACGCGAGCTCCTCTTCCGGGGTCGACAATTTTGGTATCGCTTCCATTTCTTCCAGTATAAGGCATGCGTGCCCGCATCTGGCCAGAAGGTTGTGCATCAGCGAACAATCGGGTACAGTCCACCAAGACGCACACCTGCTGTTTGTCAATCCACTCACCAAAAACCATAAAGAAAGGAGGTGTCCCGTGCAAAAGAAGATGGCGCAGTTCGGCCCCGTGTGGGGAGCATCAGGCGTTCAGGGATTTTTCGGCGAAAAGTACTGGTACCAGGAACTTTTCACCAAATATATCCCTGGATATTCCTTCAAAGGAGTGACATTTGTGGCAAAGACCGCAACCGCATTCCTCAACGTCGGTAATATGGCGCTCAAACAGGACGGCATCACACCCAAGGAGAAGCGCCCTGCCTGCGTCAAGCTCGGGCCATGGCAATTTCTCTGCGGCGTAACACTCAACGCGGTCGGGTTGTCGAACGTAGGCATCGAGAGGTTACGTAAAGAAGGACGGTGGCAAGAGCTCACCGAGCCGTTCATGATTTCCGTGATGGCGATCGGCCATGGACGAGCGGAACGTCTCCGAGAGATGCAAGAGATCGTCTCCCATCTCTCGAAGCTCCTCCCGGAACTTCACGCGCCAGTCGCTATCCAGCTCAACCGCTCGTGCCCGAACGTGAAGCATCAATCTGCGCGTCGGGAATTCGTGGAAGAGACGCTGGACGCGCTTGACCTGCTGCGATCGCTTCGCGTGCCTGTATTCGTGAAGCTCAATACGCTCACAGATGTACTCGACGCGAAAGGCATCGAAGAGCATCCGGCGTGCGCTGGATTAATCATCTCGAACACGTTGCCATGGGCGGCTATTCCGAGATGGATGCGAATCCTGTTTTTCGGCAGCACGACTTCTCCGCTCGCGCGCTTCGGCGGCGGCGGACTCTCGGGCTGGCCGCTTCGGCGGCGCGTGTGCAAATGGATTCGCGAGGCACGCGAGGTCGGCATCGAGAAGCACATCAACGCCGGAGGCGGCATCTTCGGACCCATCGGGGCCTGGAGCGTCTATCGCGCCGGCGCTGATTCGGTATCACTCGGCACTATCGCGACCGTGCGGCCGTGGATGCTCGGCATCACCGTCCGGTTCGCCCACTGGCTGTTCACCAACCACCCAAGGAGGAAACAATGAGCACCAACCAAGGCGTCCCAGAAGGTACGGAGATTACTATCACTAAACCCGATGATTGGCACGTCCATCTCCGAGACGGAGCTGAGATGAAAAGCGTCGTGGGATATACGGCGACACCATTCAGACGAGCGCTCATCATGCCGAATCTGGAACCGCCTATCACCACAATCTACCAACTCATGAGTTACCGAAACCAGATCCTAGGAATGACATCCCACGGCTTCAATCCCTTTATGACTCTCTACCTAACTAACATGACCTCGCCGGACGAAGTCACACGTGCGGTTGCAGACGGATCTGTAAAGGCGATGAAGTTATACCCTGCCGGAGCAACGACAAACTCGGCTGCGGGCGTGACCGACATCACGAAGATCTACCCGGTGCTTGAGCGGATGCAAGAGCTGGGCATGGCGCTTAGTGTGCACGGCGAGACGTCCGACCCTTCTGTCGATCCATTCGACCGGGAACGAGTATTCGTCGAGAATCAACTTCAGCGAATCGTTGACGAGTTCCCGGATTTGAAAATCGTTCTGGAGCACGTCTCGACAATCGAGGGCATCCAGTTTGTCGAACGACAGTGCGGGAATGTGGCTGCAACCATCACGGCGCACCATTTACTCCTGAATCGGAAGGCCATCTTTGTTGGCTGTCTGAGGCCGGAACACTTCTGCTTACCCATCCTGCAAAGCGAAAACCATCGCCTCGCTCTGCTCAAGGCGGCAACTTCAGGCAGCCCGAAGTTCTTCCTCGGCACCGACTCAGCTCCGCACAACAAGCACGCGAAGCACAACCTCGGTCGCGGCGGGTGCTTCACGGCACCCGTCGCGCTCGGATTGTACGCAGAAGCGTTCGAGCAAGCCGAGGCGCTCGACAAGCTTGAGGGGTTCGCAAGTCACTTCGGCGCGGACTTCTACGGCCTTCCACGCAATACGGAAACCATCACGCTCATAAAAGATCCGTGTGTGGTTCCCCTCGAATATCCGTTTGGAGGTGACTGGGTTGTCCCCGTCAGGTCCGGAGGTATGGTTCAGTGGAGAGTGAAGTAGCCAGGTCTGACCTGGCTATCGTTACGGGCGGCGACGCAAGTTGCCGCCCGTTTTGTATTTCGTTTTGAGTTTCCCTGCTACTATATGCCCATGCCAACCTTCCTCGCCGCCCTCGAACATCTCGACCCGATAGCGATTCTCCACGCCGGCGGTTATGTCGGCCTCGCGCTGCTCGTCTTCGCCGAGAGCGGCCTGCTTTTCGGGATATTCC
>JAKAMJ010000018.1 GCA_021812955.1 bacterium
GGCGGTTCGCCGATGGGCGGCGACGTTCAAGATGAGGCCGCACATGAGCAGCGTAGCCGCGAGCGCGGTGCCGCCGTGCGAGATGAACGGGAGCGGCAGGCCGGTGAGCGGAATCACGCCGAGCATCGCGCCGATGTTGATGAATGCCTGGAAGATGATGAGGAACGAGAACCCGAGCGCGACCAGTCCGCCGAACAGGTCGGATGATTTCCGCGCTATCACGATGCCGCGCGCCGCAAGCGCGATGAATGCGCCGATGAGGACCAGCGCGCCGATGAGCCCCGTCTCCTCCGCAAAGACCGCGAAGACAGAATCCCCGTCCGCTTCAGGCAGGTAATTGAACTTCTCGACGCTCTGGCCGAACCCGCGCCCCGCAAAACCGCCCGAACCGACCGCGATTAGCGCCTGCTGTATCTGATACCCGTTCGAGAGCGAATCTGCTGAGGGATTGAAGAAGGTCTCGACGCGGTGAAGCACGTACGGCCGCTGCCAGATGAGTATCAGCAAGACGATGACGACGCCGAGCCCGAGGATGCCGAAATCGCGCAGGGGCGCGCCGGCGGCGAAATACATCACGATGCCGGTCATGACGATGAGCATCGTGGTAGACGTGTTCGGCTGCGCGAGCAGGATCGCGCCGGGGACGGCGAGGAATGCGAGGAACGGGAGGAGTCCTTTCCGGTAATCCTTGAGCTGCCGGGCGCGCGGCGCGAGCCACCACGCGAGCGCGAGGACGAAGCCGATCTTGAGGAACTCCGCCGGCTGGACGGTCGTGAAGCGGAGGTTGATCCACCGGGTCGCGCCGCCCGCATGCATACCGACGCCGGGAATGAAGACGAGCAGGGTCAGGAGTAGCGTGGCGGCGTAGACGTGCGGCGACCACCGCTTGAGCCGCGCGAGCGGGATCGCGCGGGCGGCCAGGAACGCGATGGCCCCGAGCCCGAACCCGAGGCCTGCCTGAAGCAGTATGTTCTTCGACACGGAGCCGCCTTCGCGTGCGAGCAGCCCGAGCGTCGCCGACGAATAGATCGCCATGCCAGCGAGGGACAGCGCTATCACGAGCGTCAAGAACAGGCGGTCTCCAGAGAGCAGCTTCATGGCATCCTAGAGAGGAGCGCGACGGCGAGCCCGAGCACGCCGGTGATGGACGTGATGATCCAGTACCGCATCGTCACCTTCGCTGCGGGCCAGCCGAGCGCTTCGAAATGGTGGTGTATCGGCGCAACGCGGAACAGCTTCCTATGAAAGTTCTTTTTCCAGAAGACCTGCAGCAAGGTCGTTATGACGGTCCCCGTGAGCGGAAACGCGACGAGCGGGAGCACCGCCACGCCGACGCCGCCGGCGATCGAGTCGGACGAGAAAGCGGTCATGGCGAGCGCGAGCGTAATCGCCATGCTCCCCGTCTCGGACATGTAAAACCGCGCTGGCGGGACATTGAACCACAAGAACGCGCCAGTCGCTCCGGCGACCACGCCGGCGAACATCGCAAGCGACGCCTGCCCTTCCCCGAAGGCGATGGCGGCGTATACCATGAAGATGATCGCAAACACGCCGCCCGCAAGCCCGTCGAGCCCGTCTATCGTGCCGCCGGCATAAAGCGCGAGCGTAACCGCAGCGAAGAACGGCACGATGAGCCATCCGAGCACAAGCGGCGCTGCGAACGGCACCCCGACGGACACGACACCGAGCTTCGCGTAGAACCACCAGCCGCCTGCGAGACCGATCGCTCCGACGATGCTCAGACGTCGCGCGAGCGAGAGGCCGCCCTCGCCGCGAGTAACCTCGAGGACGTCGTCTACGAGCCCTGCGCAAGCGCCGAGCGCTAGCGCGATGAGCGGCAGCCAGGTCTCCCGGCGGTTGACGAAATCGAGCGCGGACCAGAACCCGCCGAACGAGCGGGCGAGCAGCCAGAAGATGAGCGCGGTAGCAAGGACGGACGCCCATATCAGGATGCCGCCCATGCGCGGTGTGGAAACCTCGCGCTCCTTGTGGAGCGCGTCGAATATCGGCGTACCGCCTCCGCCGATGCCCGTCCCCTTCCCCGATTTCTTCTTCCACGCTTTCGCGCGGTAGAGCGCGCCGGCTAGGGCAGGAGCGAACGCGATGCCGAGCGCGAAACTGGTCGCGGACGGGATGAGAACGCGTGTCGCGGTGCTGACCATACGCTACAGGGAAGGGACTCCGGCGAAATGCGCGAGCGTCGCCGCAACGAGCGCACTCGCGTCGGTGAAGCGGGAGTCCTTCGACGAGCCGAGTATGACGACGGCGACCGGGTGCTCGATCCCCGCATCGAACACGAGCGCCAGGTTGCCGCCGGCCAGGTCGGTGAATCCGGTCTTCGAGAGCAGCAGCCGCGGGAACGTGCCGACCATCGGATCGGTGTTCTTTACGGTAAAGGCGGTCCCTCCGAGCGAGGACGCCTGAGCCACGCTGCGGGTCGTCGCGGCGGCGATGTCCGGCGCTTCCTTGACGAGAGCGCCCGCTAGCATCGCCACGTCCTTCGCGGAGCCGTACCCGCCGGATACGCTCTTGCTCACGTCAAGCCCGCTTCCGTTGACGGCGTACGTCTGCGACAAGTCGAGCGCCGACGCCGCGCTCGCGAGCATGGCGCTCGCGGTGCGATTCTCGCGCGCAGCGGTCGCTTCGGCGATCGCCGTCGCGCCGTCGTTGAGCGACGCAGTGAGCGTCAGACGCGCTAGGTCCGAGAGCGTGAACTCCTGGCCCTCGTTGAAAGCGTGCGGGGCGTCCAGACGGGTCGCATCGGCCGGGATCGTTATCACCGCATCACGCGGCATGACCGAGAGAGCGGCATGCATGGTGAGCAGCTTCGTGAGCGACGCGAGCGGCAGCTGCGCCCCGGCGTTCTTGGCGTAGAGCGTCTCGCCTGTGGCGAGGTCGTAGACGATCGCCGCCTTCGCCTCGATGGAAACCTTCGCGAAGGCGTCCAGGGTGGAAGTCGCGACCGCCGCCCGGGCGACCGGTGCGGGCTTCGCGGCCGGCCGTTCGAAAAACAGCGAGAGCCCGAGCAGTGCGGACGCGAACAAGAGCGCGAAACCCGCCTCGCGCATGAAGCGGCTTCGCTTGGCTATCTTCTGCAAATCGGCGGAATCCATATACTGCTATATTATTGCCCCGCCTCGCTGACCGTCTCTTGCGGCGCCTCGTTCTGGGCTATTTCTTGCGCCGCGCTCCGGAGCTCGGAGAACCGCGGCAGATCGTCCGCCCGGCCGATGCCTAGATGAGCGAGCGCCTCGGTCGTGAGCGCGTAGCGCATGCGGCGCTTATCGCGCTCGTCTTCTTTCCCCTCTATGAGCCCTCGCGTGAGCAGCGTCCGGACCGCCGCGGAAGAATTCACGCCGCGCACCCAGTCGATTTCGCCGCGCGTTGCGCCTTCCTGATACGCGATAACCGCGAGCGTCTCCAGGCTTCCCTTCCCCAAGTCGCGCGAAAGCTCGTCTTCGCGCAGTTTCTGCACGATGCCCGCCGCATCCGGCGCGGTGCGCAACTCAAGGTCAGACTCCGATTCGACGAGCGCAAGACCGCGCCCGGCAAGCGAGCGCCCGAGCGCTTCCGAGGCTGTCCCAAGCTGGTCGCCGGAGATGCCGAGCAGCTCGGCAAGCCGTTTCTTGGAGAGAGGCCCTCCAGCGGCAAAAAGGAGTGCTTCGAGCGCGGCTGGAGGCGTAAGCATATTATCTCAATAATAGTCCCACCGCCTCCTTCCGGCAATGCGCTGTACATGCGCCTGCGTGGGGACTCGATTCCCAGCACCGGACGTTATCGGTTCAGTCTTCCTCAGCCGTAGCGCGGAACGGAGGAAGCGGCAGCGTTGCTGATCCGGATGTCGCCATGCTGCTGATACTGTTCAGCAGCGACGGCGCCCCGCTTGACCAGCTCGAGGAGCGCCAAGAAAGACACGATGACGTCCGCCTTTTCTCGCGCGCCGCCGGCGAATTCTCGGAATGAGAGCGTCATCGCGCTCTGGACACGCTTCGCGAGCCGGTCCATGACTTCCTCGATGGAGACGGTGCGGCGCACGCGCGCTTCGGGCAGCTCCTCGACCGCATCGCGCGCGGCAATAAGCCGTGCGAGCGCTTCGGCGAGCGCGGCCTGCGTGAAGTCGCGCGCGGGCGCGAAGAACGGCTCGGGCTCGCGCACGCCGGCCGGGAGCATGACTGATTTGCCAAAAAGCTTTCCCAGCTCGCGGGCGGCCTCGCGCACTTTCTCGTAAGCTTCGAGACGGCGTTTCAGGTCGTCGATGTCGGCGTTCTCTTCCTCTGTGAGCGCGAGGTCGGGGATTAGCGATTTCGACTTGATGAGAAGCAGGGTCGCAGAAAGCTGGATGAAGTTCGCGGCCTCTTCTACCGGGAACGACTCCTGCGCCCGCACATGCGCGATGAAATCCTCAGTGATGCTCGCCAGCGCGAGGTCGTTTATGAGCAGCTTGCGCGCCTCGATGAGATCGAGCACGAGCTCGAACGGGCCTTGGTAGGCTTCGGTCGTGATCGAGAACCCGGTCTTAAGCGCCGTCGGGTCCATCGGAATCGGCGCTCGAGAGGAGCACGTCGATACGGTTCATGTCGCGCGGGAAGAGTGTCGCCTCTTTCACGTTATCGAGATCGAGCATCTTCATGGTGAGGCGCTCAAGCCCGGTCGAGCAGCCGCCGTGCGGTGGCATACCGTACTTGAAAGCCTGAAGATAGAATGCGAAGTTCTTGGGATCCATACCACGTTCCTCGATGCGCTTAACGAGCTCGGCGTAGTCGTGGATGCGCTGCGCGCCGCTGTTTATCTCGAGCCCGCGGAAAAGGAGGTCGAAGCCGCGCGAGTGCGGCGCTTCATCTTCGTGTTCGTAAGTATAGAACGCGCGCTTGTGCGTCGGGAACCGGGTGATGAAAACGAAGTCGCTCCCTTTCTCCAGCTTCGCCCACTCGCAGATGCCGCGCTCGTGTGAGGGCTCTAGGTCGGGCTCGCTAGTCGAGATGCCGAGCAGCTCCTGCGCTTCGCGGAGCGTGAGCGCGGGGAACGGCGCGTCCGGCACGAGCGGCAGCCCGGCGCCGACGGCAAAGAAAAGGTCGGCGTGCTCGCTCGCGGCACGCGCCACGTCGCGCATCACGGCCTCGAGCACGGCCATTACGTCGCGCTCGTCCTCTATAAACGCCATCTCGAAGTCCATCTGCGTGAGCTCGGAAATATGGCGCGTAGTGGCGCTCTTCTCTGCGCGGAAGATGCGCGCGATGGTGAACACGCGCTCATACACTCCGGTCATGATTTGCTTATAGAGCTGCGGCGAGGTCGCGAGGTTTGCGGTCTGGTCGTTGAAGTAATCGACTTTGAAAACTTCGGCACCACCCTCGGCATCACTCCCCACGAGTGCAGGAGCTTGGAACTCGGTGAAGCCCTGGCGGATGAGCGAGTCGCGATACGCTTGCAGCAACACGGCCTGCAGCTTGAAGATCGCGCGCTCGCGCTCGCGGCGGAGCGTGAGCGGACGGTGGTCTAGGAGCGTCTCGAGCGTGAGGTCGGCGTCGAGGTCGAATGGCAGCGCTTCGGCGCGACTGAGCACTTCGATGGCTTTCACCTCGAGCTCGATGCCGCCGTTCTGCTTCCCTGCCTGCACATTTTTCTCGGGGCGCTTGTTCACGGCGCCTTCGACGCGCACGACGTATTCACCGCGCGTCTCCTTGGCCGTGTCGAGCGCGGGCGAGCCCGGCAGGCACACGCCCTGCACAAGCCCAGAGCGGTCGCGGAAGTCGAAGAACACCATCTTGCCCTGGTCGCGGCGGACATCCACCCAGCCCGAGATAGAGACCGTCTCGCCTACATGCGCCCCCAGCTCCCCGATAAGAGTGCGTTCCATATACCGTATAAAATAGCACACCCCGCGCGCCGGACGAATCCTGGCGGCGGGGTGATTGTTCCCGTGAGCATCCGGCTCACGGCAAGGAACGTCTTAAGAAGTTGATGAAATTGCCGCCCAAGACGCTGGCGGCTGCGTCCGGATCGAAGCCGGCGTAGCGAAGCGCGTTACCGATGATAGGGAACGTCTTATCTCCGCCGGCGATCATCTCGACAGGCCTGTCGGGGAAATACTCCCCGAGGCGGCCCCCCGTCCCGAGCGTCTTTACCATCCGGTCGTACTGCTCTCGGGCGGTCTCCATCGACATGCCGACGTGCGGGATGCCGGAGCCGACGCCTACGCGCTCCGCACCGATCAGGCGGATCGCGTGCCGGACATGGTCCACGAACTCCGCGAGCGGGTCGAAACCCTCTTCGCAGAGGAAGAACGACGTGAGCAGGATGCCCACGTATCCGTCCCTTTCCGCGATGCCGCACAAGACAGCGTCGGAAAGGTTGCGCGGGCAGTCATACGCGCCGCGCACGCCGGCGTGGGTCGCCGCCACGCGCAGCGGCAAGTCATGCTGCCGCGCGAAGTGCAGCGCTTCGTGGGCGGTCTGATCGTTCGAATGGGCGAGGTCGAGGATCATCCCCGCCTCCGCCATCCATTCGAGCAGGTCGCAGCCGGCGGCTGTCAGGCCGCCCTCAGTCAGGAAACCGCTACCGTATGCCGTAATGCCGTCATACGCTAGACCCATGAATCGTATCCCGAGGTCGAAGAGCATTCGCACCCGATCGCGCGTCAGCCCTTCCGGCGGACATTGCAGCCCGAATACGATTCCCATGCCAGGCAGGTCGAGGTCGCCCTTGCCGTACAGCCCGTGCGGCATCATGGGCGACGAGAGTACCGTCCCGACGAAGCGCCAGATTTCCGCAATCGTCGCGTTGAAATCCAGCGCAGCCTGCGACGCGGCTGTAACATGCGCCACGTCGAGTCGCGGAGGTTTCCGAACGTCAATCACCGGTGACTGGCCCTGTGGGGCCAGGAATGCCATGCTGTCTGCGTACACCATCTTGCACCTCCTTTCTTGTAGGTTAATGGTTCAATTGCTCCGCTTGCTAGACTAGCAAAAATGTTGCGCAAAGTCAAAGCGCGGCGGCGAAGCCGCCGCGCTTTTATGCGACGCCGATCGCCTTGCGCACCCGCCCCATCTTCGCCTCGCTCGCAGTGCGAGCTTCCAGCCTGCCCTTGGCGAGTATCGCGTCCACGAGCGTGGGGTCATCTTTGAGCGATTCATACTTGGCGCGGATAGGCGCGAGGTAGCGGTCGAGGTCTGCTATAAGCAATTCTTTCAATATCTTATATTTGCCCGCGTGTTCGGTGTAGATCGCCTCGAGCTCTTGCTCGCTCCGCACCAGCTTGTGCATCGCGTAGACGTTCTCAGGTCGTTCACCGCTGGAATCCGTGACGATACCCATCACCGCCTTGGCGAGCTCGTCGTGGCTGGCGAAGAGCGGAATCACGTTGCCGTAGCTCTTGCTCATCTTCTGGCCGTCGGTCCCTGGGACGACTGCTACCTCGGGCATGATGTACGGCCCTGGCAAGGTGAATACATCTTCTTTGTATATCCGATTAAACTTCTCTGCGATGTCGCGCGCGATCTCGATGTGCTGCTTCTGGTCCTGCCCCACCGGCACGACCGCCGCGTCGTAGAGCAGTATGTCCGCCGCCATGAGCATCGGGTAATTAAAAGTGCCGACGTTGATTTCTTTGTTCTTCGCCTCGGCGTCCTTGAACGCGTGCGCACGCATGAGGTACGGCATCGTGGTGAGAGTGTCGAATATCCAGCAGAGCTCGGTGTGGGCGGGCACATCCGACTGCTTGAAGAACACGACCTGCTCCGGGTCGAGGCCGATGGCGAGATACGCCATCACGAGCTCGCGCGTGCGGCGGCGCATCTCCTCGGCGTCCTGCATCGTGTTGAGCGCGTGATAGTCGGCGATGAAGATGAACGGGCGGTACTTCCCTTCTTTGGTCAATTCCACGAACTGGCGCATCGCGCCGAAATAATTGCCGATATGCAAATCTCCCGTAGGCTTCACGCCAGAGACGAGGATGGGTTTGGTGTTCATAGTATATAGATTACTCTACCGCGTCGAAAGTGCCCTCGGCGCGTTCTCGATAGTGTGGAGAAGCAATCCAAGCGCTTTCTCGACACGAGCGATATCACACACTTTCTCTTGCGAACGAGGCTTGTTGAAATGAAAGGTGTTACGAACCTCGTTCATTTCAAGGATATCTTCAGCTGTTTCTTTCCGGACGAGACCCTTCTCTTTGAAGAATTGCACCAGATCATGCAGACCAATTTGATGATCGTCCTTCTCGACTTTGAGCTGGACAGCAACGACAACAGGCGCATCGGTTCTCTCACTATGCCGATATTCAGGAAGTAACGGACTCACGAATTTATAATCGGTATACGTCATGGATTCCTTGCGTGTTTTATAAAAATAGAAAAGAATCGCCTCGATAGCGGAAATGACGTATAAAATTATCACGCGATACGTCTCTTGTTGATAGAGTGCATTCTCGTCAATCGACTTCGAACGCTTGTACAACGCGGATATATATTCAATTGCATCCTCCAGAATACCGCGCAGGGTTATATCTCGAATGAATGTCAGATCGCCCATGTGGAGTTATCGTTACCGCCCGCCGCCCGCGCGAGTCATTTTTAGGAGCTTAGAAAGCGAAGGAAGGCCCTCTTTCCTAAGTGCGGTGTGCAACTCGGCATCGTCGCGATAGCCCAAATCAACCCCATATTTTCTTTCTATGGTCTTGACAAGAGTGTCGCCTCTCTTGTGTCGAATCTTGGTGCTCATACGCATCTAGTATAGCACATCGATTCCTCGACTAGCCCTTAAGGAATCCAAGCTCGTAGACTTGCGGAGAGAGCTTCTGGGTGAGGGCTTTGTAGGCGGTCTCGAAGGGGGCGAAGTCAATCGGCGGGAAGTCGCCGGTCGCGTTGCGTGCCTTGAGCGCGTTGCGGATCTGGTACCAGCCGACATCTGGGCGGTTGAGCTTCAGTTCGTCGCGCACGTCGCGCGGGTCGGTGTGGGCGAAGTATGCCGCCCAGATCTTACGCCCCTCATCG
This sequence comes from bacterium, assembly GCA_021812955.1. Lineage (GTDB taxonomy): Bacteria > Patescibacteriota > Minisyncoccia > Phycocordibacterales > Phycocordibacteraceae > C7867-001. The sequence goes on from JAKAMJ010000018.1 coordinate 8,991, forward strand.
AAGACGGCGCGCGCCTCGAGCGAGAGCTCCTTCCCTCGCAGGTACCGCACCATGAAGTCAGACTCGAAGCGACCGGGCGCGCCGACCTCTTCCTCGGCGAACGGGATGAAATGATTGACGATCGACCACTGCTTCCCTGCCCACTCGAGCCCGTCTGCGCTCGCCGTGAGGTTGCTCCCGTTGAAGAGCATCCACATGAGGCAGTCGTCCTTGAATTCGTCCGTGAGCTCGCCCGAGGGCTGGAGGAATTGGTCGCGGTCGTTCTGCCAGGTGGGTTTGATGATGCGTTGGACGGTGAACAGGACGGCGGCTTTGTCGAGATTGTCCGGGATGACATACATGCCATTGCCACGCGATGCAGCACTTGAGAGCAGAAAAGTATATTTTGATGCGTTTTGTACATCGTTTGTGCCGGTGCACATATATCCAATAGCTCCTTCAGACCAAGTCTTAACGCGCGGCGCGCTTTTTGTCGGCGTAACCGCGTTTATGAGCGGGATCACCTCCTGCTTGTTCGCACGTGGGCGCTTGATCCACTTATTAAGGTAGGTGTCGGTCGGCAAGTTGTAAAACTTCTTCTCGCCTATAGGGTTTGCATCTTTATCAAGCATCTCGGTGGCTACTTCGGTAATCGGTGTCCGCGCGCCGGAGGCGTTGTCGGTCTGCCAGAGGAGGAAGCCGATTGGGAAATTGCCCTTGAGCCCATCAAAAGCCTTGCTGTGCACGATGAAGCCGTCGAGATAGCGC
>JAKAMJ010000019.1 GCA_021812955.1 bacterium
CCTGCCTCGACCATCTCGATGAACGGCTTGTTGTTTATCTTGTAGAACGCGAGCGCGGCGCCGAACCCGGCGACCGGCAGCGAGAGCAGGACGGCGAACACGAGCGGCAGGTACGAGAAGAATATGACGCAAAGCCCGGCCGAACCGGCAAGGTAGATGAATTGTTTCAAGGTGAGCGGCCCGACGATCTTATCCTCGACTTCTATGAATTGCGGAACCTGGTATTCCATCGCTTTCCAGTATAGCAGCTGGGCGCGGGTGGTTATATCCTCATGCCGGTAATAAGTCCGAATATCCAGACGGTGAAATCGAAGAACGGCCCGACGAACAGATACGAGAATACGAACAGGAAAAGCAGGAGCGAAAGCGCGCCGGCTGTGCGGATCCTCTGCTCGAAACGGTCCAGCCCGGCTGAGAGGTGCCACGGGAGCGCGCTGCGGAGCGCGGTGAAGCCGTCGAGCGGTGGGAACGGGATGAGGTTGAAGAGACCGAGGAACAGGTTGGTGAACGTAATGGCGACGGCGATCCCTATCGCCGTCTCGGGCAGCGACGCCGATCCGAAACGCACGATGAGGCCGAACAGGACGGCGAGGAACAGGTTGGTCGCGGAGCCGGCGAGCGCGACGAGCGTCTCTCCCCAGCGACGATTCTTCAGGTTGTACGGGTTGTAGGGCACCGGCTTCGCCCAGCCGAAGAGGATCGATGAATTGGTAAACGTAAGCAGTGCGGGGACGACGATCGAGCCGATGGGGTCGATATGCGGGAGCGGGTTCAGAGTGAGGCGGCCGGAGAGGCGGGCTGTCGGATCGCCGAGAGAATCGGCGGCGTACCCGTGCGCCACTTCGTGCAGGATTATCGAGAATATGAGGATGATGAATGAGATGAGGGTGGCCATAGTTGCTCGTTTTCCGGCATATGGTACCATACGGCGACTATGGCACGAACATGCGAAGTAACCGGGAAGAGCACGCAGATAGGCGGGCGGTATTCTAACCGCGTCCGCGCGACGCAGTTCAACCCGACCGGCAAGGTCCGCCGCAAGGCGAATATCCAGAAACGGCGTATCTACGTCCCCGAGACCGGGAAGACCGTCATCGTCGACGTCTCCATGAAGGCGCTCAAGACCATCAAGAAAAACGGCGCTCACGCGACGCTCAAGAAGGCGAAGGTTATCTAAGGTTTCGTAAAAGAGACCGCAAAAGCACCCGCAAGGGTGCTTTGCTTATCATAAAGAATACGTGCCAGGCGGGGTTGATGAGGATATGATGAAGGCGACTGAGCGGTAGAGGAGAGTGGTCTGGCCTGGGGCGAGGGTGGCGAGAATGGCGGGGCCGAAGGCGAGGGATGAGCCGTAGGGGGTAGCGGCACTGCCGAAGCGAGTGATGGAGCCGACGGAATAGCGGCTCTGGACGATTCCGAGGCCGCCGGTCTGGGCGGCTTTGCCGCCCGTGAGGATGATGGCGCTGAGGTGGCGCTGCCAGGGCGGGAGCGCGGTGCCGAGCGCGCGGAGCGCGCTTGCGTCTGGGCCGGTGTCGACGAGGATAGTCTCGCCGCCGGGGGCGCGGATGACTGCCATGCTCCCCTTCCCCGCGGTAGCGACGGTGATGGTGAGCGTTGGTGCGGCGAAGACTGCACGATAGACGGAAACGTTCGCGAACAAGAGCACGGCGATGATGCTTGCTTGCCAGCGTAACGGGAACTGCGTCCGCATAGGATGCGTATTTATACCTAGCATGGCGAAAAGCGTTTCGATGATGCGATAAGGGCGAGCGCGGCATAGGCAGCGAGGACGAGGAAGAAGGGGAACGCGGGGATGGTGAACGCGGCGAACGGGAGGCCGGCGGACGTCTCGGCTACATATATAAGGAATGCGTTTGCAAGATAGGCCGGAAGTGCGAGGATGATGCCGAGAAGCGGAAGCGTGTGGCCGAATATCATGCCGGCGAAGCCGGCGAGCGCAGAGAGGCCCATGGTAAGCGGGATGAACGGCGAGACGATGATGTTTGCGGGAATCGCAACGAGCGAAAGGTTGCCGGTGAAATAGAGGAGAAGTGGAAGGACGGCGATCTGGGCGGCGAGGGTGGTGGAAATAGCATCCTTCCACCACGCGCCCGCTTTACCCAGCAAGATCTCAATGAGTGGCGCGAGCCAGATGAGCCCGGCGGTGGCTACGACGGAGAGGTCGAAGCCGGGATCGAATACGAGATAGAGCGGATTGATGAGAAGCATGAGGAAGATGACAACGAGGAGTGCGCGACCAGCCGCGTAGCTCTTGCCGGTCGCGCGGGCGTAGAGCGCGATGAATGCCATGAGCATAGCGCGGACTGCCGTCGCCGAGGCGCCCGCGATACCGACGAAGGCGAGAATCGCGGCGGCGCCAGCCGCCGCGCTCCACCGGCGCGAGAGCGGGGTGAGCGCGATTGCCGCCATCACCCACTCGGCGACGACCATGATGTTGTAGCCGGAGAGGACGATGATCTGCACGAGGCCGCTTTTGGTGAACGCGTCTTGCAGCTCTGTGCCGAGGCCGGTCTTGCCGCCTATCACCACGCCGCCTGCGAGCGAGGCATACGGCTCGGGTAGGGTCGCGTTGAGGCCGTTTATGAATGCGTGTTTGGCGCGCGCGAGGGCGGCGGAGATGGAGTACCATGGTGCGGGTTTGGTGACGTGCAGATAGGCGAAGTCGAGCATGAATCGCACTCCGTCGCGCTGCAAGTATTTGTCATAACGGAAGATGCGGCCGTTGTCGCCAGCAAAGGGCTCGGGCACGGAGAGCGTGCCAGACACATGAACGGTGTCCCCTACCCCGACGCTTGGCGAGCGTGGAGTGACCGCTAACATGATGGTCGTCGCGCCGCTCTCCTTCACGCGAATCTCGACACGCTGGTTTGCGTCGCGCACGTCCGGGTCGGCGACTACGACGCCGTCATAGCTCACGCGGTGTTTCAACTCGCTCGAAAAAGCACTTGGCAGTGGCGTGTCGGCAACCGTCGCACGCAGCATCCCGAGCGCGATGAAAATTAAAAACGCCGCGGCGAGCGAGTACGCTCGCCGCGGCTCTGCGAATATCCGCGCGCCCGCGCAGAGCGCCGCAAGAATCAAAACGAAAACAATCGGCGGCCACCCGAATATAAAAACCGAACGAAGAAAAACGCCACTCGAAAAACCGAAAACTAGCGTGAGGAGGAGAGGCATTAGTTCACATGATAGCAGTGCTACAATTGTGAAAATGAAAAAGGATTTTAAGAGATGGCACACTGAGAAAGAAAAGATAGATGGCGCAAAAGGTTCAGCTTTGTTCCATGAACGGGAGGTGTGGTGGTGCACCCTCGGAGTAAACGTTGGTTTCGAACAAGATGGCGGCAGTGAATTATTTACACGCCCCGTAGTAGTGCTTTCTAAGTTTAATCTCGACGCGTGTCTCGTTGTTCCGCTTACTGCTAAACCGAAAAAAGGTCGGTACTATTTTCCAATCGGTGATGTTGCTGGTCGCAACGCGGTGGTCGTGCTTTCCCAGATTCGTTTTGTTGATAGGAAACGTTTGGCGAAGAAGATAGATACCGTGAATGTTTGTACCTTTCAAAATCTGACACAGGAGATTGTTAAGGTTTGTTTTCCAAACTTCAAGCCATAAATGTTTTCACCCCCGCTCTTTCGAGCGGGGGTGCAGGCCGAAGCCGTTTGTTCAAATACTATACTCGAAGTGCAAATAAAAAGCAACGGTCGCGTTGTTCACAGACGCCCATGTGGGGACTTACGAAGTCCCGTCATTCGAGGCTTGGGACAGTTGCGAGAAATACAAGCACCCAAATGTTAGGACTTCGTAAGTCCCTCGGACGGGGTCGTAGTTAATCCAGAATTTTCCATACAGAAATAATATAACTGATTACGCACCCCGGTCCATCGCCTCGTTTGCGAGGGCGTCGGCGTCTTTGTTTTGTTCGCGGGGGACGTGGGTGAAGGTCACGGAGGCGAAGCACGCGGCGAGCGGAGCGAGCCGCGCGTATTGTGTTTTCATTGTCGGGTGCTTTATCTTGTACACGCCGTTCATCTGCTTCACCACCAACTCGCTGTCCATCTTCACCACCACTTCGGTCTCGTCGATTTTTTTGCCGACGAGCTTCGCGACTTCTTCGAGGCCGAGGATGATCGCTTCGTACTCGGCGAAGTTGTTCGTCTGCGTGCCGAGAAATTTTGATACGCTCGCGACCGAGTTGCCGAGCTCGTCGCGGATCATCGCGCCCGAGCCGGCCGGCCCCGGATTGCCGCGCGAGCCGCCGTCGGCGTGGATGGTGAAGTGAGTCATGCGGGCAGTATACCTCACTCGTTGGGTGTGACGTACGGACTTACGAAGTCCTAACATTTAGATGCTTGTAGAAATTGTGAACATTTGTGAGCTTCAGATGACGGGACTTCGTAAGTCCATACGTCTCGGGAAAAACTTCGTAAGTCCATACCTCGGGTGTGTTACACGACTTTCAGATCGAGCAAACGCAGGCGTACCGGCTGGCCACGCGAGAAGGCGTCGCGCTCGAGATGCGCGAGGAGCTGCACAGGCGCGCCTTCTTCGAGCACGCTCGCGGTGTGCGCGAGTGCGCCCTTGGCGAAGAATGCCACCGCGTCGATGCTCGCGCGTGCATCGCTTGAGCCGAGCTTAAGCTTCAGGTGTTCCCCGCTTTTCCCGAAGTGTGTAACCTCGCGCACGAGTGCGCCGCGCAGGAGGAAGATCGGCTTCGCGTTCTCCATGCCGAAGGGAGCAAGGCGTTCCATCTTTGTCAGGAATCCGCGAGTCGCTTCTGAAACGGCAAGCTCGGCATCCGCACGAGCGTGCCCAGTTCCTGCTTGGAACGGCGCGGACGCCTCGAGCGCAAGCACGAGATTGTCTTCGAGGAAAAAGACCGCGTCATTTTTCAAAGTGAAACCGCCAGCCGCCGCATGCCCGCCAAACTGTTCGAACGTATCAATGGTCGCGTTCATGAGCTCGAATCCGTGTACCGTGCCGCCACTCCTCATCGAGCCTTTCAATTTTCCGCTTCCTTCCCTTCCCCAGAGAAACACCGGTCGCTCGTATTCGTCGGCGATCGTCCCGGCGACCAGGCCGAGGAGCGCGGGTCGCCACTCCGGGTCGCCCATCGCGATGACGCTGCGCACCTCGCGCTCTTTCAATCGCGCGTGCACCGCGCGCGTGATCGCGCCAGCTTCGGCTTTGCGTTGCCGGTTTGCACGCTCCAATTTCTTTGCGAGTTCGTCGGCTTCGCTTTCATCAGTCGTAGTGAAAAGGCGAAACGCGTCACGCGCGTCTCCCATCCGGCTTGCGGCATTCACGCGCGGTGCGATCATGAAGCCCACGTCGTCTTCGGTGATGGTGCGCTGCTCCACGCGCATGCCACGGCACAATTTCTGCAATCCGAGTCGCGGCGACTTGCGCAAGACGAGAAGACCATAGGTAGCGAGCACACGGTTCTCGCCCGTGAGCGGCACCATGTCGGCAATCGTCGCGAGTCCGACCATGTCCAAGAGCCACTTCTCCCACCCGAGCGGAATCTTTTCTCGCAAGGTTGGTTCGACCGTCAAAGTAGCGACAACCAGTTTCCACGCGACTGCCGCGCCGCACAGCTCGCGAAACGGATATGCGTCTTCGACGCGTGCGTGCGGATTCACGATTGCAAACGCGGCAGGCAATTCGTCACCAGGCAGATGATGGTCGGTAACGATAACGTCCATCCCGAGCTCATTCGCGCGCGCGATCGGTTCGACGTCGGTGATGCCGGAGTCGACCGTGATGACGAGCGAGGCGCCGTTCTTCGCGAGCGCTTCGATGCCATCCATGTTCATGCCGTACCCTTCTTCGTGCCGATGCGGAATGTAGTTCTCGAAGTTTGCACCAGCCTTCTGCAAGAAGTCGTGGAGCACGACCGCGCCCGGGATGCCATCGCAGTCGTAGTCGCTCCAGACGGCAATCCTCTCTCCGGTATTGATCGCGTCTGCAAGTCTTCGCGCGGCACGTTCCATGTCCGTCATTAGCAATGGGTCGTGTAGGTGTTCGTCATAAGACGGATTCAAAAATCGTTCAGCTTCTTCGCGGGTCTCAATGCCGCGGCGCGCAAGCAGCGCCGCGGTCAGGTCGTCATATTCTTCAAGCTCAGCGTGAAGCGCATCATCAATCGGTTCATGGAGAGAAAACATGTGGGGTGATTGTAGCAGAATGACGCGCGCCGCGAAGCGGCGCGCGTGGTATCCTTGGCGCATGACCGACCCGAACTGCATTTTTTGTAAAATCGTTGCGGGAGAGATCCAGGCGGAGAAGGTGTATGAAGACGATACCTACCTCGCCTTTCTCGACATCCGCCCCCTCTCGCCCGGGCACACGCTCATCATTCCAAAAGCGCATGAGCGGTGGGTGTGGGATGTAGCAGATCTGGGTGGATATTTTGGCGTTGCGCGAAAAATTGCAAAAGCATTGCAGAAAATTTCCGGCACAGATGAAGTCCATATGAAAGTCGTCGGCGAAGAAATTCCTCATGCACACGTCTGGGTCTACCCCGCCTCCGACAAAGCCCACGGCAAGAAAAGCGACCTCCCCGCCAACGCCGCGGCGCTTCGCGCCGCGCTCGCCTGACGTAAGTCCTAGGTGATGAACATACAATTGTATGTTCACATGGGACGTTGCATGCTACGCAGTTAGTCCAAAGCCTCGATGCCAGGCAGGGTGCCATGGGTGAGGAAGTCGATCATCGCGCCGCCGCCGGTCGAGACGAAGGAGAACTTGGGCAGGAGGCCGAGCTTCTCGACGGCGGCGACGGTGTCGCCGCCGCCTAGCACTGAGTGCGCGCGAGAGATGGCGGCCGCGCGCGCGAATGCGTCGGTACCTTCCGAGTAACCGTCTTCATATTTACCGAGCGGGCCGTTCCAAAGGATCGTCTTCGCCTGTGCGGCGAGCTCGGCAAGGAGCGCATCTGTGCCCGCGCCCTGGTCGACGATCGCGCCTTCGTTAGTGATGGAGTCCACTGGCAGCACGAGCCTAGGGTTTTTGAGCAGCTTCTGTATAGCGCTCGGGTCGGCGACGCTCGAGACGAGGGACTTCCCCACATCCTTGCCCTCTGCCTTCAAGAAGTCATCTGCAAGCGCGCCGCCGACGAAGACTTTGTCATAGGATCGCAGGAGAGCTGTGAGTACGGCCTCTTTTGTCTCGAACTTCGCCCCGCCGATAACCGCGAGCGACGGGCTCTTGGGCACACGCGCGGTCCCTAGCTCACGCACCTCTTCTTCGAGCTGGAGGCCGGCATAGGATGGGAGCAGTTTCGGTACGCCAACAATCGACGCGTGTGAGCGGTGGCAGGTATCAAACGAGTCCTGGACGAACACGTCCGCGAGCGCCGCGAGCTCTCGCGCGAATGCGGGGTCGTTCATCTTCTCGCCGCGGTCGCGTCGAAGGTTCTCGAGTACGAGTATGTGGCTGGGAGGCAGGTCGCGCACGGCTTGCCGTGCGCGTGGGCCGATGGTCTCCCCGAAGAACGACACGCGCGGAACGAGCTTCCCGAGCGCCTTCGCTACGGGCGCGAGCGTCTCAGTCCCCTGTTCGCCGATGTGGCTCACGAGCACGACGCGGGCGTTGCGCTCCGCTAGATATTTTATCGTAGGAATGGCGCGGCGCAGCCGGTAGTCATTCGCGACTTCACCGCGCTCGATAGGGACGTTCATCGCCGTGCGCACGAGGACAGGTATGTTTTCAAGTACCGGGATGTCGCGGACGGTCTTCATGCGCGCCTATGAGAGCTCTTTCACGAGTGCGGCGAACGAGCGTTCGTCTACCGAAGCGTGCCCGACCAGGAATCCATCGATGCTCGTCGCGCCGGCAAGCTCGCGCGCGCTTCCGGGCTCGACCGCTCCGCCGTAGAGCACCGGCACGCGCGACGCGTTCTTGCCTGGGAGGAGCTCGGCGAGGACTTTGCGTATGTAAAGCGCCATTTCGGAGAGGTCGTCCGAGCGTATGGCGCTATCAGCGGTCTTGCCTATCGCCCAGAGCGGCTCGTACGCGATGATTACTTTCATCCGTTCTTTCTGAGTCAAAGGGGCGAAGGCGGAGGTTATCTCTTCCCGGATGGTCGACAGATACCGGCCTTCGCGGTCGCGCTCCTGCTCCCCGACGCAGAGCACCGGCGTGAGCGAGCATGCGAGCGCGTGCGAGACTTTCGCGGCGACATCCGCTTCCGTATCGCCCAGCGCTCGTCGCTCCGAGTGGCCGATGAGCGCATATGCGGCTCCGAGCGATGCATACATCTGCGCGGTCGTCTCGCCTGTCTTCGCTCCGCCGGTCGTCACGGAGACATCTTGCGCGGCGAAGGCGACGCGGGATTTGTTATTGTGCGCGAGCAGGCCGAGAAAGGGCGCCGATGGCGCGAGCACGAGGGTGTTCTCGCTCGTGCGCGCGAGCTTCTTGCTGAGCGCGAGCAGCTTCTCCGCGCGTCCTCGGTCCTCGACGTACGCTTTCCAGTTCGCGATGATTATCATAACGGTCATTCTAACACCACTCGCGCCGCGAGAGGCGTCACTTTTGCCGCCAATCCACGAATCGGTAGTCGCTCGAGATGATCGGCGTGAATGGCGGCGGGTCGGTGGCGAGCGTGCGGTCGGGAGTGTCTACCGTCGTCGCGTAGCCGCCGACCACATTGCCGTATCCGTCGACATACGTCTCTGCCGTTTGGAGAGCCGATACGGTCGAGCCGACCAGGGTGAAGGTCCCGCGAGGCTCGTAGCCGTAGCCGGCGTATCGATAATAATAATTGCGCCCGAAAACTCCGGACTGCGCGATAAAGACACCGGAAAGAGAAAGGTTCATCGGCGAATCGGGCGTGATGAGTATGTCGTGCGCCCCTATCACAGTGAGCCCGTCAGAGCCGTCCGCATTCGCGTAGGAGATATTGCCGGGAAGGAACACGTCCGGGGTCACTCCGGAATTCGAGACGTTCGCCACGACCACGGTGACTTTCGCGGGTATGACACCCTCGATCCAAGCGTTGTCTTCTACGAAGATGAGGCCGCAAGCGGACGGGATGGTGGCGACCTGGTAGAGGGATTTGTTGTTGATGAGCGCGTAGTCCGCTCCAGACGCGTTCTGGTCGAGCAGGTACACGTTTGTTAGCTTGCTCGGCTGTACCCGGTAGATGCTTACGGTGCCGTTGCTGTTGAAATAGAGGAAGTACCCCTTATGATAGGCCGTGCCGGTTGCGTTTCCGGAGCTGTAACGCGGGAGATAGATGCCGCTGGTTTGCGAGATGGATTTGAGCG
>JAKAMJ010000020.1 GCA_021812955.1 bacterium
CGTCGCGCGGGCCGTTCGACGAGGCTTTCGCTGAGCGTGCCGAGCGCATCCTGGCCGAACGCGCACAGGCCGCGCGGCTCGCGGCCACGTACCGCGCGGTTGCGACCGAGCTGCGCGAGACGAACGCTGCGCTGCTCGAGGCGCGCCAGAACGAGATAATGAAGACGCTCACCGTCATCACGTTCGGCATGCTCCCGCTCGAGCTGATCGCGCTCGTGTTCAGCATGCATGCGCTCGGGACGCCTCTTGAGCATGATCCGAACGCGTTCTGGGTCATCATGGCGATCATGGCAGGCATCGCCGGCCTGATGACGCTATTCTTCGCGCGCAAGCGCTGGCTTTCCTGATATGCGATGGCTTACGCGCATGTTGGGCGGCAAGGATACGGCGGAGAGCGGCGCCGGCCGGCCGGCGCCGCTCTTCTTCACGAATACTCTTTCCGGCTCGAAAGAGGTGTTCGTGCCGCTCAAGGCCGGCGCCGCATCCATGTATTCATGCGGTCCGACCATGTACGGTCCGGCGCACATCGGCAACCTCCGCGCGTACGTCATCTCAGATACGATCGCCCGGACGCTCACGGCGGCGGGCTACCGCGTCCGCCGTGTCATCAACATCACCGATTTCGGGCATCTCGTGTCTGACGGCGACGAAGGAGAAGACAAGATGACCAAGGGCCTCCTGCGCGACGGTCTTGCGCTCACCCTTGAGAACATGCGCGCCATGGCCGAGAAATACACCGCCGGGTTCGTGGGCGATCTGGCCGCCCTAGAGCTAGATACCGAAGACATACTTTTCCCGCGTGCGAGCGATTTCATACCCGAAGAGATCGCGCTTATACGGACGCTCGAGCAGAAAGGCTACGCGTACCGCACGAGCGACGGCGTCTATTTCGACGTGTCCCGATTCCCGGGCTACGGCAAGCTCGGCGGGCTCGACCTCGCGAACCAGCAGGCCGGCGCGCGCGTGGCGCAGCACAAGGAGAAGCGCAATCCAGCCGATTTCGTGCTCTGGAAATCGGACGGCAAGCTCGGCTGGCAGAGCCCGTGGGGCCTGGGGTTCCCGGGGTGGCACATAGAGTGCTCGGCGATGATCCGTTCCCTGCTCGGCCAGGAGATAGACGTCCATACGGGCGGGGAGGACCTCATTGCCGTCCATCACAACAACGAGATAGCGCAGTCCGAAGCTGCGAACGGGCGGCAGTTCGTGCGCTATTGGATGCATAACGCGTTTCTCACCATGGGCGGCGAGAAGGCATCGAAGTCGGTCGGCAACGTCGTGTATCTTTCGGACGTGTCGGAAAAGGGGTTCCATCCGCTCGCGCTCCGCTATCTTTTCTTACAGGCGCATTACCGCACGCCGCTCTCATTCTCGTGGGACGCGCTCGCCGCAGCGGCGAGCGCGCTCGACCGGCTCTGGCGGCTTTCCGCCGATATCGCCCGGGAATCAAAGCGGTCCGGCGAACCGTCCGAGGCGCGCGACCGGTTCCTCGCCATGGTGCGCGACGACATCTCGACGCCCCAAGCGCTTGGCATCCTCTGGGATTCGCTCCGGAGCGAAGACTATACTCCGGAAGAGAAATACGGCCTTCTTGAAGCGGCGGACAAGCATCTCGGACTCTCTCTTACCCGTCCCCCGATAACGGCCCCGATACCTGGCGCACAGGCGCCGGAAGACCTTCGAAACCTGCTCGATGAGCGTTCTGCTGCGCGGGCGCGAAAGGACTTCGCCGCGGCCGACCGTATCCGGGCCGATATCGAACGGCGCGGATACAGGGTGGATGACGGCCCGGAGGGCCCCATGTTGACCCCGACGACTCTTTGATACAATAGGGTGCATGGCCGCCGACCGAGTCCCCCCGCAATCATTGGAGTCCGAGCGCGCGCTCCTCGGCGCTCTCCTGCTGAAGCCAGACGCAGTCCACGACGTCTCCGACCTCATCCGGCCGGATTCTTTCTACGCCGAGAGGCACCGCATCATATTCGGCGCGATGCGCGAGCTAGCAGAGCGCGGAGAGCCTATAGATCTTCTTTCTCTCGGTGAACGGCTGCTCGGCCAGGGGCTGCTCGAACGCGCGGGCGGCCGGAGCTATCTCGCGGAGCTCGTAGGCTCCGCCCCTTCACCGGGCAATTTTTCCCATTACGCCGAGCTCGTCTCACGCAAGCACCTGATGCGCGCGCTTATCGATGCCGCGTACACGATCAACGAGTCCGCATACGATGAAGCGCGCGATACGATGGAGGTCCTGGACGACGCCGAAAAGACCATCTACGCGATCGGCAACGCCTCCGTCGCGCACAAGTTCACGGCCATCGGCGACAAGGTGCACGAAGCGTGGGACAGGATAGAGGCGCTCAGCAAGCGCGAGGACGGCATCCGCGGCGTGCCGTCCGGCTTCCCTGCCCTCGACAATCTCCTATCGGGATTCCACCCTTCAGACCTCGTCATTCTCGCTGCTCGCCCGTCGGTCGGTAAGACTTCTTTCGCGCTCGACATCGCGCGCAACGCCGCAGTGCGCAACAACGTCCCGGTCGGAATCTTCTCGCTCGAAATGAGTTCCGAGCAGATCATCGACCGCATGCTTTCTGCGGAGTCGTTCGTCGACTCGTGGAAGCTGCGCACCGGCCAGGTAAAGGCGGAGGAAGATTTCGGCCGCATCCGCGATGCGCTCGAGACGCTCTCGAAAGCGCCGATATTCATCGACGACAAGCCCGGCAACAACATTCTCGCGATGCGCGCGGTCGCCCGCCGCTTGAAGCGCGAGCGCGGCATCGGCCTTATCGTCGTGGACTACCTCCAGCTCATGGCTCCCACCAACACCAAGGCCTCCGACTCGATGGTGCAGCAAGTAACGGAAATCTCTCGCTCGCTCAAGGGCCTCGCGCGCGAACTCGAGGTGCCGGTCATCGCGCTCTCGCAGCTCTCGCGCGCTGTCGAGCAGCGCGGCGGCAAGCCGCGCCTCAGCGACCTGCGCGATTCGGGTTGTCTCACGGGCGATACGCTCATCCAGCGCGCAGACACCGGTGCGCGCATTCCGATCAAAGACCTTGTAGGCAAGAAAGATATCCCGCTCGTGTCCGTCGACAGCGCCTACGAACTCCGCCCCATGCTCGCGAGCAACATCTTCCCGAGCGGGAAGAAGCAGGTGTTCGAGCTCGCGCTCAGGAGCGGGCGCACCATCAAAGCATCCGGCAATCACCAGTTCCTTACGCTCCACGGCTGGCAGAGGCTCGACGCGCTCTCTGAGGGCGACCGTCTCGCGTCGCCGCGGTTGCTCACAGCGCCAGACGCGCCTTCGCCGCTTTCGACGGACGAACTCATCCTGCTGGCTCATTTGCTCGGCGATGGCTGCGTGCTCCCGCGCCAACCTATTCACTACACGAGCGCGGATCCGAAGAATCTCGACGCCGTCGAGCGAGCCGCAAAGAACCTTTTCGGTATCGAGCCGCGCCGCGTCCGGCAGAAGAACTGGTGGCACACCTACCTCCCCTCCCCTTATCACCTAACGCACGGCAAACCGCACCCCGTCACAGCGTGGTATCGGGAACTCGGCATCGAGCCCGTGCGCTCGTACGAGAAGCGCGTGCCACAAGCGGTCTTTACCTCTGATTCAAAGTCCATCCAGCTGTTCCTTCACCATCTCTGGGCGACGGACGGCAATATCTCGTGGAAACGACTGCCTGGGCGCATGCCCTCTGCCGCCGTTTATTACGCTTCGGCAAGCCGCGGCCTCGCGGAGGACGTGCAACACCTCCTCCTTCGTCTCGGCATATGGAGCACGATTCGCAAGAACGTCAAAAAAGGCTATCGTCCATCGTATCATGTCCAGGTGCAGAGCACGCCGGTGCAGCAGCGATTCCTCTCACTCGTCGGCTCATACGGCGAGCGCGGCAAAATCGTAAAAGAGCTTTCGAGCGCGCTCGCGAAGATCGCGCCACTTCCCAACACCGATACTATTCCTCGCGAAGTGTGGGAGCTGGTTAGCGAAGCGAAGGATGCGCGGGATATGAGCTGGCGCGATGTCGCGCGTGAACTCCACACCGCATACAACGGCTCGGCGCTCACGGCGACCGGCGTCTCGCGCGCTCGCCTCGCCAAAGTGGCGCGTACGCTAGAGAGCGAGCTGCTCACGCACCTCGCCGAGTCTGACGTGTATTGGGATGAAGTCGCGTCAATCACCCCCTTGGGCGTCGAAGCCGTGTATGACGCGACCGTACCTGGCGCCCACAACTTCGTCGCCGGCGACATCATCGTCCACAACTCCATCGAGCAGGATGCCGACGTGGTCATGTTCATCCACCGGGAAGACAAAGCAAACAAGGAGAGCGAGCGCACGGGCATCGCGCAGATACTCGTCGAGAAGCACAGGAATGGCCCCACCGGCATGGTCGAGCTCTACTTCGACGACAAGCGCACCAGCTTCCAGCCGCTCGACACGCAAGGCTACGGCGACCTCGCCGCCGAATTCTGATGGACAGGATCGACGAACTCGCGCGGGCGCTCGCCAAGCTTCCTGGCATCGGGCCTAGGCAGGGCAAGCGTTTCGTGTATTATCTCCTTTCGGCCCCTGAGAGCGAACGCGCCCGGCTCGCCGCGCTTATCTCCTCACTCGGAAATGACGTCCGCCAGTGCCACGAGTGCCAACGCTTCCACACGGGCGGCTCCGCCGATGTCTGCCTCTACTGCGCCGACCGCGGCCGCGACGATAGCCTCCTCATGCTCGTCGAAAAGGATCAGGACCTCGCCGCCATCGAGCGCGCTGGTACCTATCGCGGACGCTACTTCGTCCTCGGCGGCGTACTGACCCTCTCGGGCAAAGGCGCCATTCGCGATAAAGAACTCATTCGCCTTGTCGAAAAGCGCCTTTCGGGTGGACGCTTAGTGCCCACCCGAGTGCAAGAAGTAGTGCTCGCGCTCTCGGCCACCAGTGAGGGCGAACACACCGCCGACCATGTCCGCCTCCTCCTCGCGCCGTATCGCGACCACTTGAAAATCTCCACACTCGGCCGCGGTCTCGCCACCGGCAGCGAGCTCGAATACTCCGACGCCGAGACTCTCCGCGCGGCGCTCGCCGGGCGCAAAGAAGCGTAAGGGCTACACAAGAAACACGCCCGCGAAAGCGGGCGTGTTTCTTGTGGCGGTTATCCTTGGACGAAGGTGAGGGCTTTGCCCTTGTGCGCGGCGCGGCCGGTGCGGCCGATGCGGTGCACGTAGTCCTCGTAGGTAGAAGGCAGATCGTAGTTGATGACGTGCGTTACTGCCGGGATGTCGAGCCCGCGCGCGGCGACGTCTGTCGCCACGAGCGCGACCACGCTGCCCCGCTTGAAGGCGTCGAGTGCGCGCATGCGGGCGCCGTGCGTCTTGTTGCCGTGGATGCTCTCCGCGTGGATATGCCGGCGAGAGAGATCCTTTGCGAGCCGTTCCGCGCCGTGCTTGGTGCGTACGAACACTAGCACTTTGCTGAACTCGCGGTCGCTAAGCAGCTCAATGAGCGTTTCAAACTTGTCTGCGCCGCGCGCGATGCGCACCACGTCTTGATCGACGTTGGCCGACGTGTCGCGCGTCTTGACCGAGATCACGACGGGCGAAGAGAGGAAGTCGCCGATGAGCCGCTCGATATCTCTCGACATCGTAGCCGAGAAGAAGAGCGTGTGGCGCTCCTTGCGCATCTTGCCGAGGATGAAGCGCATGTCGTCTATGAAGCCCATGTCGAGCATCCGGTCCGCCTCGTCGAGCACGACCGTGCCGAAACCGCCGAAGTCGATCGCCTTGCGCTCCTCCAGGTCTTTCAGGCGACCTGGGGTGCCGATTACGAATGCCGGATCTAATTTGAGCTGCTTGATCTGCGGGACGATGTTCGCGCCGCCCACCGCTACCATGCCGCGGAAGCCGAGCCCCTTGGCGAAGCCGGCGAGCTCCTTCTCGATCTGCACCGCGAGCTCGCGCGTCGGCGCCATGATGAGAATACGCTCGCCCTTCTGCTTCATCACTTTGTCGATAAGCGGGATGAGGAACGCAGCCGTCTTGCCGGTACCGGTAGCGGCGAGGCCGACTACGTCTTGCCCGGCGAGCGCGTGCTGAATCGCCTTGTCTTGGATCGGGGTCGGGAGCTCGTACCCATGGGCGAGGATGTTCGCCTTGAGATGCGCGTTAATATCGAAATCGGAGAACTTGTGCTCGGGCACGAAGACTGGCTCCTCGGTGGTGACGATCGCGCGATTCACGAACTTCGCGATCTCTGCCTCGGTCTCGCCGAAGGCGCCGAAGGAGCGCCCGCCGCGCGAACCGCCACGACCTGCTCTCCCGCCGCGAGGGCGCCCGCCGCCGAAGCGGCTCGGAGCGCTGAAGTCGCTCGGCGAAAACGAGCTTGAGCGTCCCCGCCGTTCACGCGACGCGTGCGCGCCGGCGCCAGAGGCAGTGCCGCCGCTTCCTTGGTGATTCCATCTTCCTATTTGCATATTATGTAGTGTAATTGGATAGTGCGCACAAAAATAAGATAACCGCAAACGATTGCGAAGTCTGTTCAGTACGAAAGGCTGTATCGATTTTAGGAAATCGAGTCGATGTGAACCTTGACGAGCGGCTGGCGGTGGCCGTTGCGCTTGAAATAGCGGCTCTTCGGCTTGTACTTCACCACCTCCACTTTAGGTGCCTTCCCCACGAGAACAACAGTGCCCTTGACCTCTGCGCCTTTGATAGTCGGCGCACCGATGGTCGTGTCCGAGCCGTTGTCTACGAGGAGCACCTCGCTAAAGACAACCGTGTCGCCATTCTTGACCTCTTCCGGGAGCTTCTCAATCGAAATAGTGTCGCCTTTGGAGACGACATATTGCTTCCCGCCGGTCTTGATTACGGCCACTTCCATAGTCCCCCCAATATAGCACTCCCCTTGAAGGAAAGCAAATTATCGCGCTGGACGCACTTCGAGCCGGGCTCCGACGGCGCGGAGGACACGAGAGGCGAAGTCGAGGGTCGGCTTTGTACGACCGGACTCAAATCGAGCGATTGCCGACTGAGTCGTCCCCGCTCGCCGCGCGATCTCGGCCTGGGTCATGCCCTTCTTGGTCCGTGCATCAATCACCGCGCTTATGAGCCCGAACTCAGGCCCTAGTGCCTCATACTCCCGACGGAATTCAGGATCTTTCATCGCCTCGCGGTGCATCTTGGCGAACGGCACCGCTTCTTTTCTAAGTTTTTTTCCGTCAATTTTCATATTGTAAGTATAGCACAGTCGCTATATTATCCGCAATAGGCCGAGAGACGTGCTAACGCAAGCTCGACTTCGCGCGGCAGGAGCGCCGGACGCTGCTTCTTGAGTGCGTGCACAAGAACAGCGTCGCCGCCGCAAAATCCGTACAAGATGCGTATGGAGGGCTGATTCTTCGAGCGTAGTTCCCAAAGTCCGCGACCAATCGGCTTCGCTACCGGCATACCCAATTCGTGTCCGTGCTCCTGAAGCAGAATGATGAGGCGGTGTGCTCGCGATAATTCCTTTTTATCAAGTGCGCGCAAGAAATCTGCAACCGGCTTGAGCGTGGTGACGTTCATATTTCCAACATCGGCTTATCAAGCAGCTCCGGCTCGGTGCCGATTTTTTCGCCCGCGATGCGGTACACGTCCTTATCTATCTTGCCGAGCTCCTTGTATCCGCTGTTGTAGTGCGAGACGGTCGTGCCGAGCGAGGTGCCGAGCTTCTTGTAGAACTCCTCATATTTGCCTAGATGCTTCCCCAGCTCCCCCACACGCTTCTGGATGTCTTCGGCACGCTTCTCGATTTCCATCGCTTTCAAGCCCTGCATGACCGTCTGGAGATAGGCCAAAAATGACGTTGGCGAGACAATGATCACCTTATATTTCCCCGCCGCGCGCTGGATGAGGTTCTCGTCCTCCCCACCGCCCACCTGGTTGGTGAGCAAGTCGTAATAAATAGCTTCGCTCGGGATGAACATGAACGCGAAGTCCATCGTCTTCTCTTCGGGGCGGATGTATTTCGCCGTTTCGGTGATGCGCAGCTTGAGGTCGTTTACGAAGGTCTTTTCAAAAGCTTGCCGGTCGCTCTCGCTGGCGTTCACGAGCCGGTTGTAATTGTCGAGCGAGAACTTAGAGTCGACGGGCACGACCTTGTCATTAACGAATACGGCCGCGTCGACGATCTCGCCGTTCTCAAACGGGTACTGCATCTGATACATGCCGGGTGGCAAGACATTTTTGAGCACGGTCTCCAGGTAGTATTCGCCCAGGATGCCGCGCTGCTTCGGATTCTTGAGGATGTCTTGCAGGCCCTTGAGCTGCTCGGCGAAGCCTTGGGTCTGGCGGCCGATCTCTTTCACGCTCGTAACCTCTTCTGTAATCTCTCTGATGAGTTTTGCCGACTCTGAAAACTGGCGATGGGCGTTCTCTTGCATCGCTTTGGAAGATTCGCTCACGCGCGCCTCAAGGGTGCGTTCCAAGTTTTGGAGCTGCTGCTGGAGGAGCACCAGGCCGCCCTGGTCGGCGCTCGCGGACTCGCGCCGCTTCAGCACGAAATAAAGGCCAACCCCTTGGGCGAGGATCAAAACGAGCACGATGACCGCGATAGTGAAGATGTCCATGCGTACAGTATACCAACCATTTCGCCCAAAGCCCGCGCGAGCGAAGCTCGCGCGGGCACGTCCTATTTCTTCGTACGCAAATTGCGGGAGCGAGCTGCGCGGTGGCGAGAGAGGGAGAAGCGGTGCGCTTCGGCATTTGCATGCACGGCATCCGCTTCAGAAATGCGTGCCGCCCGCGCTCCGATGACTTCGCGCGGGCGGTGTCGCTCATCTTTCACCACCGCCACTACCGGGATGCTGCCCGGGGAGAGGTTTAGACTCTCCCTGATGACGGCTTCGGCCGCTTTCTTTTGCGGCTTTCCGCCATCGACCACAATGGCGTCTGGGAGCGGCCACTCCGTATGTGTGAACCGTCGTGAAAGAATCTCCTTGAGCGACGCGATATCATCGTTCTGAATGTT
>JAKAMJ010000021.1 GCA_021812955.1 bacterium
ATATCTATCGGCCCGGTGAGAACAAAAACTGTTGATAACGTCAGGGAAAAGGTCATGAAAGCAGCGTGCGGATATCCTGTATCTCCTTTGCTAACGCGTTATCCACAAGGATTTCACGCTTTATCTTCTCGCAGGAGTGGATAACGGTCGTGTGGTCGCGCCCGCCAAGCCTCGTGCCTATGGTCGGGTACGATATGTTGAAGTCCTCGCGCAGAAGGAACATGATTATCTGGCGAGGACGCACCACTTCCCGTCGCCGTGTCTTCTCGTATACGCTCTCTTCGTCTATGCCGTAGAACTCGGCGACCTTGTCTACGACGCTCTTCACGGAAACGGTCTTCTGGGGTCTGGTAAACGAGCGCAGCGATAGGCGTACCTCGGCTAGGTCGGGAGCAGCCCCTTTTACCTGGGCGTGGCAGACGATGCTGTTCACCATACCCTCCAGCTCGCGTATTGAGCCCGAAAGGGTCGTCGCGACGAACTCGATGACCTCGTCTGAGAGAAGAACTCCATGAAGCGATGCTTTTTTCCGTACGATAGCCATTCTCGACTCGGCGTCCGGCTCGCCGATATCCACGGCCATGCCGCTCGAAAGACGCCCTTTCAGGCGCTCAGTGATATCCGGAATGGCGACCGGAGCACGGTCAGACGAGAAGATTATCTGCTTGTTCGTGTCGTGCAGGGTGTTGAAGAGGTGGAACAGCTCCTCTTGCGTCTTATCTTTCCTCGAGAGGAACTGGATGTCGTCCATGATGAGCAGATCGTACTGGCGGTATCGATCCTTGAAGCGGTTCGCTGTACCCGCTTGGAGCGCATCAGAGAAATCGACAGCGAATTTCTCGGAAGTGAGATAGAACGCCTTACGCCCCGGATATTGCTTCTTGAACTGGTTCCCTATCGCCTGGACGAGATGCGTCTTCCCGCGGCCGGTGTCGCCGTATATGAAGAGCGGATTGTAGGTGATGCCAGGGCGGTTCAGGGCCGCTTGCGCGGCGATATACGCGAGGTTGTTGAACGATCCTATGACGAACGTGTCGAACGTGTAGCGCGGGTTCAGATTGTCGCTCTTGTTGATATAGAACTCCTCGAGCGGGAGCTCGAGCGCGCCCTTGCTGGTCTTGTTTTCTCGAGAAGGTTTCTTGCGTTCGTCTTTCACGATGACATACTCGATATTCCGGAATTCGTACGATATGCCGCGCACGATCTTGAGCAACGTGTTGTGAAACTTCTTCAGGAACCAGTCCTTGAAGAACTGGCTCGGCACGCCGATGAATATCACGCCGTCCTCGCTTACCCGCACGATGAAGCTGTTCTGGAACCAGGTATTGAAGTTTGCAGGAGAAACGGATAATTCAACCTGGGTCAGTATGTGTTCCCAAAGCTCCTTCAGGTTTCCTTTATCCATACGTACCCCGAGTATACGCTCATCCGCACATGCTCGCACGCTGGCACTCCTGGCAAAATCTGGTAATATCACCGGTACAGAGTAATCAACCCCGTATGGCAACGAAACGAACGTATCAACCGAAGAAGAAGAAGCGCGCGACGACGCACGGCTTCCTCGCCCGTGCGGCAACCGCTTCAGGAAGGAAGATCCTTCAGCGTCGCCGCCGCGCCGGCCGAGCAAGTCTCGCGGCTTAGTCCCGTGTTCCCTCGCAGAGAACGGCTCCAACGCTCGCAATTCGCCTCTGCTCTAAAAACCGGCAGGAGGCTATCGAGCGAGCATTTCCTGTGCGTCTTGCCCGTGAACGCGAAAGGGTACGCAGTCGTCATACCCAAAAAAGCTATCCGGTCATCGGTGCGGCGTCACCACCTCAAGCGGCAGGTTTTTGCGGCATTGCGCGCCCTCCCTGCCCGGCCGCCGGCTCTCATCGTTTTTCCGAGGCCGTCCGCCGGTGGTGTACACTATCAGGACATCGTTGCTGAACTAGGCGCGGTACTTTCTTCTATCCGTCCATAACAAACCATCCGTGATAGCATCCCTTTTCCATGCGGCTTTCTATAATCCGATATACAACGCGCTCATCGCGCTCATAGCCCTCATACCGGGCGGCGACGTGGGTGTGGCGGTCATATTGCTTACGGTCATCATCCGCCTTCTCCTGCTACCGTTCTCCCTTTCTGCGGCACGAACGCAGCGTGCCATGAAGATTCTCGAGCCGAAGATAAAAGAGCTCAAAGTGAAGTACAAGGACGACAAAGAGCGTGAAGCGGTGGAGACGCTTGCGCTCTATCGCGCAGCCGAGGTAAACCCGTTCGCAAGCCTCCTTATGGCGTTCATCCAGATACCGGTACTCCTGGCACTCTATTGGGTGTTCAGGTACGAGTCGTTCACAGTCGTGAATGCGGCGCTCATATACGGGTTCACTCCGCTGCCGCACGCCGTATCGCTCCGATTCTTCGGAATAGCGTCCGTCCTGGGGAAAAGCATCACACTTGCGGTGCTTGCAGGGCTCTCACAGCTCTTCCAGGCGCACCTGGCGCTCTCCGGCACCATGAAGCCGGCTCCTGGTGCTAAGAAGGGCGATTTCCAGAGCGTCATCGGGATGCAGCTCAAATACGTCTTCCCGTTCCTTATCGCCGCCATATCATACTCTACGTCCGGAGCGGTTGCGCTTTATTTCATCGCGACAAACCTGGCCGGCTCGGCTCAAGAATGGCATGTGCGGCGCACGATAGCCAAGGAAGTCGTCGAATTGGAAGCAAGCAACTGAATACCCACCACGCGCACGTATTGAAGTTCGACTTCAATCCAGGATTGAAGTCGAACTTCAATACGAACTCAGTCTCGGTTTAGATGGAGTAGCTCCAGAGAGAGCCGTCATTCTTGTTTACGAATACGAGCGTGGTGCCTGCCGGGTCTGTTGCCAACGAAACGGCGTCGAGCGTGCCTTTGTTCGCTTGAGAAAAATCCAGGACGAGCTGCGCGTAGCGGCCCGTGACGTCTATCTTCCAGATGCGGTCAGAGAACGAGACGGAGCCGCGGTACCAGTCATCCGGGTAGGTCGCGGCCGGCGGGTTCGCCGGTACGCCGCAATACACTACCGACTCGTCTGCCGCCCACACGCATTTGTCTGCGATAGTCGCGACGGGCAGCGGTGTCGCAGTGCCGGAGCTCGTGTCTACCAGCTCCATGCGCAGCGAGGAACCGCTCACATAGCTCACGAGCAGCCATTTCCCCGAAGGGCTCGCCAGGGCATCGAGGCCGCTGAGCGGGCCTGCTACGCGCGTGAGACGCCCTGCGGCTTCAGATATGAACGCGTATCCGGGAATGCTCGCTGACGGCTTTGAGAACAACAGGTACTTGCCGGCGCCGGCGAACGATGCGCGGACTTCCGTAAGCGGCGTCGAGAACAAGTTGGTTGCGTGAGAGCCGTCCGTGCGCGAAGTCGACAAAGAGGATCCGTTCACGCCGGAAACCAGCGACAGGACGCTCGTGGATGAGACGGCGATATCGGCTATGTTTTGCGGCATGAAAAACCCTTGAGTCGTCGTCGCGGGGAGGAAATAGGTGTTGACGGTCGAGAAATCGCTTCCCGACAGGTAGCGGACGAACGCGCCCGAGCCGTCCGGCAGCCATGATGCGGATTGGATGCCGGGTATGGTCTTGTTGTTTATGCGGGTGATCTTTCCAGACGCTGTGTCATAAGAGAAGATGTTGCCGCTCTCGCGCTCGATATAGCGCACAGACACTTGTGCAGACGTGCTTGCGGTCGCGAGCGAAGTGTCGACAATCGCTTCTCCTGCCACGACCGGGCCGGCGCTCACCTGCACCAGCCGCGCCGAGACGGCGGTCGGCGCGCCAACCGTTTCGGCACTG
Organism: bacterium; assembly: GCA_021812955.1. GTDB lineage: Bacteria > Patescibacteriota > Minisyncoccia > Phycocordibacterales > Phycocordibacteraceae > C7867-001. The sequence goes on from JAKAMJ010000021.1 coordinate 3,821, forward strand.
GCAGACGCGCTCCCTGCTCCTGCTGGTGAGCTCTGGCCGGCCGCCGGAAGCGTCGAAGACCCGCTCGGCGCGACGGTAATGGTCGCTGAAGGCGAGAGATAGAGATATATCCCTACCCCAGCCCCCAGGAGGACTATCACGATTGCGGAGATGGTAAGTGCGCGGCGCATAGTTAAAACGGCAACTCTAGGCCTGTAGTTTGCCCGGGAGAAGTGCTTGGCGCAACCGCCTGACACGTCAAGCTCGACATGTCGTACATAAGCTGGCATGTGCCAGTGATTGTTCCTGTGGTGCAGGGAGTTCCGACTGGTTGTGTGGAACAGTCAGTGATGGTTTGACTGCTTTGGGATGACTGAGACGATTTTGAGTTTGCGGCAGCGGGCTTTATCGGAGGCATATTCAGGGAGAGATTGAGGATGGAGGGGTTGATGATCGAGAAGACGAGTACTGGAGAGAGCACTAGGACGAGGCCGAAGATGGCGTTATAGATCTTTCCTTTGTCGTCTGTTATCGCGGCGACGGCGTCCTTGTGGAAGAATGCGATGCCGGCGCCGGCCCACATGATCTGGATGACGGCGATCGTCGCGGCGAGCCCGACGAGGTATTTGTAGAGATTGTTGAAAAAAGCGGCGAGAGAGTCTGAGTTTATGATCATGCTCTGGCTCGTGAGACCTGGAATCGGAGCGAGCGCGGTGAACCCGTCTGCGGAAGCGTGCGCGACTGGCATTAGCACGGCTACGAACAATCCGAAGAAAAGAAGTTTTTTCATAAGCCGAGGAAATTAGTGCTGGCTTTAGTGCCGAACGAGAGTCCGATGCCGGTTGTCGCTTGCAAAGAATCCCCGAGCGATGCCATGAGCGAGAGAGATGCGCTCCCCTGCCCGCTTCCGGTAGGCCGTAGCGTGATAGTCGGACCGGTCTGCGCGGAATTGCCATTCAAGAACCACTGGATGAGCGGGGGCTGCGACCCGATCGGGAACGAGAATGCGGCGGCATACAGGCTAGTTTCCGACCCGCGGACGGCATATGTGCCTGAAACGGCGTGATCGAACCGTATGCCGAGAAGCGGGTCATTCTCATAAATGAGCGCGGACGGGTCGGCGGGGTCGATGGTAAGCTCCGATCCGCCGACCAGGCTGCCTGACTGGCTCTGCACGGAGACGGAAACCGTGCGTGTGCGGTATTTGAGCGGAGACGCGACGATGATGGTCTCGCGCCCGATTCCGGAAGAGTCGGCGATCAGCGTGCCGTCTACGGTCCATGCGTATGACAGCGATGCCGGATCGAGAGTCTTTCCGGCGGCGTCTTTGAAATTCGCGACGGCTACCACTCGAGTATTGCCGCCGAGCGGGACGGACGGTTTCCCTGGGTAGAGCGCCGGCGCTGAGGAGAGCGGTTCTGCTACGAGCGAGACATCCTCGGGCTGCAATGTGACTGACTTGCTATACGTTGCGCCGGCTTGGGTTATCTTGGCGACAGCAGTGGTCGCCGAGCCGGTCTTCCCGAGTGGTACGGCTACCGGCTGGACTCCTCCTTGGTATAGGGTCTTCCCTCCGGACGATACTGTCAGGGTCGCGTTCGTGAGGTCGAGCATGGACGACAAGAACGAGAGCGTCGCCTGCCCTCCTGGAGAAAGATATCGAGGGCTTACGTTCACAGAGAACGGGTCCGTGTTCATGATGGCAGAATCGAGCGACTGGGCGCGCGCGGGCGCAGACGGCGCGAGCGCGAGCGAGATGAGCGCGAAGAGGACGATGCGGTTTCGCATGCTCCTAGTATATATCGTTTGCGGCAAGCTCGGCAGCGCGCGCCTGCATAATGTACGCGGCTTGCTCCTGTTGCGCACGGCGTTGCGCGGCGATCTCTCGCGCACGCTCTTTTTGCCACTTCAGTAACGCCGCGCGCTCTTTCTTTATCTGCGTCCAGTATGCCTTGAAAAGCGTAACAGAAAACGTCGGTACCACACCGACGAAAGGAATCTCGCCTATCAAGAAACCGCCAACGAACCAGATGGCATTGCTCGCGTTAGCTCGGAAAAGACCGGGATTCGTGACTATGATCCATAGCCCGAGCGCGATGAAGCCGAGTATTCCCACGGCTATTGCCATGATGACGCTGAACGCCTCGACTGCCTCAGCGCTCAGGCCTCCGGTGACTGTAGTCAGTCCGGCGATCGCGCCGACGACCCCGGCTGTACAAGCTGTCGCGGCGGTCTTCGCGCCGAGCAGCCCTGCCGTCCAGCTGGTCAGCACCCCGTTCACCTTTGCGGTGCAATATACGGTCGCGATAGCCGGGGCCAGGAACCAGAACATCTCGAAGAAAGCGCGAAGCAGGTCGAAAACGGCCGCGACCGCGATGACCGGCACCGCCCTCCCCCACGTCATGGCTTCAGGCGGTTTCTGACTATCTCCTTTCTGCGGCATGGCGGCCTTTCTCCTGCTTTATCGCGATGAGCTGTGACGGGTCTGAGGTGATTATCTGGTCTTCCGTGTAGGAAGCGACGATCTTGATGGCGACATGCTTCATGCCGGCGAAGAACAGCCCTTCGCCTACGCCAGCCTCGAGCAAGAGGTATTTTTCTTCGTCGGTCAGATTGAATGTCTGCTGGAGTGCGTTTATAGTCGTAGGCGATTGCTTCAGGAGGAGCTGGAGCGAGGAGTTAGTTAGGATGGGAAGCCCGTACGGGCTCTTGAGGAAGTCTTCGACGTCCTGCGTGATGGTGCAGACTCCGAGATAGTATTTCCTTCCGCGCTTGGCAAGCGAGTATAGGAACGAAGCGGTATCCTCGCTTTTCATCATCCACCAAGCCTCGTCTATTATGAGCAGGCGTTTCTTCAGGTCGTGGCGTACCTCGTTCCAGATGTAATGCGTGATGATGTACATCGCGATCGGCTTAAGCTCGTCTTCCATGTCGCGCACGGAGAAGACGGCGAACTGCTGCTTCAGGTTTATATTGGTCGGCTGGTTCATGAATCCTGCCCAAGTGCCGTGAGTGTATTTCGAAAGCCGTTCGATGAGCGAGTCGCTACCCTCCATGCCGGAGAGCACTTGCTCGAAGTCGGATAGGAGCGGCGGCTCAGCGCCGGTGAAGTCCACGTCGCCAGTGATGTCCTTCAGGGCGTACGTCTCGCTGATAGCATGGTCGACGATCGCGTCCTCTTCGGGCGATAGGCCGCCGAGCATGATGCGGAAGAGGCCGACGAGCGAGATGATGTTCGAGCGCAGGATGTCTTTCGGGTCTTCCCCTTCGCGCACGGGCGGCAGGTCGAACGGGTTGATATGGCTCTCGGACGAGAGCGAGATATTGAATGACCGTCCGCCGGTGGCGTCTGCCAGCTGTTCGTATTCGCGCTCAGGGTCTATCACGATGACGTCGGTGTCGAACATGAGCGAGCGGAGTATCTCTAGCTTCGTGGCATAGCTTTTCCCCGAGCCGGATTTTGCGAAGACGACAGAATTGTAGTTCTCGAGGGAGAAGCGGTCGAAGAGGATGAGCGATGAGTTGTGGCGGTTGATGCCATAGAGGATTCCGCGGTCGCTGGTGAGGTCGAACGAGACGAACGGGAATATCGACGAGAGCGGAGAGGAGTTCAGCTTCGAGTTGACGAGAAGCTCGTCGGTACCGAGCGGCAGGCACGACCGGAATCCCTGCTCCTGCTGGAAGAGGGCCGGTTTGGTGTATACGAGCTTGGCGTCCAGGATGCCTCGGATATCCCCTTCCGTCTTCGCGATCTCTTCTTTCGTGTCGCCGTAGAGTGCGAGATAGAGGCCGACGTTAAACAGCTTCTCCTGGGCTTGCTGCAGGCTGTCTCGCAGCTCCTCGAGGTCTTGATACGCAGTGTCGAGCATAGGGTCGCGCACGAGCCCTTTCGATTCCCGCTCGTTTATCTGGCTCTGCACCTCGGCGACCTTCTTCTGGAAATCGCGCAACGCCGACTCGGTGTCTACCGGGTGTATGAATATGGATGCGTCGAACACCTTGTCTAGGTCGATGACCGGAGAGAACCAGCTGTCGGACAGGAAGCGCGGATACGAGACGGTGTAGAACGTGCGGACGAACTTCTCGCCGAGCTCTATCTCGCGCGAGCCGATGTTGAGCGCGGTGGGGGCGATGGTGTCTACGAGGTCGAGCGAGCTCTGCTTGTATATGTCACGCGGGAGGACGGGAGTCATTTCCGGAGCTGCCTCCTTGTTCTTCTTGGTGAGAAAGTCGAGTAGCGCCATAATGAAATATTTAAATGCTTAAAAATTTAAATGAAATGCTCATTGGTCGAGGCGGATCGGGTTCTCAAGCTCGCCCGGGTTGAACGAACGGTACAAGAGCTCGATTATCTCTTCCGTCCCGAGCGGGACGGCGCGCACTCCAGTGCCGCCCAGGCCGGCGCTTACGAGCGAGAGCCGCTGCTCTAGCTGCGCGCTGTCTTCTTCGAATGACGAGGCGTCCGGCGTTTCGCGCGCTGTGGTGTCGTGCTTCAGGAAGCCGAGCGCCTTCGTCGCGTTCAGGCTCGGCGTGTAGGGCACGACTATGTAGAACGATTTGGTCATGATGTTCGTCTGGTCGGCGAACGTGCGGACGAACTCGATGTATTCGCGGAGCTGGATGCGCATTAGTTCGGATTTCTGGGTCGGCGCTTTTTCCTCGAGAAGCCCGATATACGGACGCAAGTCCATCTTGCGGGAATTGATGACTATCTGGATCGAGAAGTCTATGGTGTTGAGGAAGTTCTGAAACCCCTGGATGATCGCGTGCTGCTCATCTGCAGATTTGAGACCGAAGTTTATCGCGGAGCAGATGAGGATGCCGCGATAGCCTCCGTCTTTCATGACGATGATGCCGTTGCGGATCTCCTTGATCGGCACGAATTGCTGCGTCCTTCCGGCGTTTTCAGTGTTCATGGCGTCATTTCTCTCGGGAGGACAACGCCTCCTGGGACTTTATGTCGAGCGACCAGGCGAGCTCCGAGAGCTTTCCGCGCGTGAGCCGAGGCGCCCGCACTCCTGGCCCCGCCGCTGTGCCCGGTACTTCCGCCTTTGCTGCGGGCTTCCCTCCTGCAGCCGCCGGCCCCGCTTCTTTCCAGAGCATGAGCTTCTTGCCGGTGTAA
>JAKAMJ010000022.1 GCA_021812955.1 bacterium
CCGCAAGAAAGAAGAGGCGGTCGTGCCACGCGAGAACGCACGCGAGTTCGTGAAGGCCTTGTCCGATTTCAAAGAGACTATAGCCGCCGCGCATCCGGATATCACGGGCATGACCGATTCCGAGTAGACGCGATCGCGTTTGCAGATAGCCGAAGTAGCTCAGTCGGTAGAGCAGCTCACTTGTAATGAGCAGGTCGTCGGTTCAAGCCCGACCTTCGGCTCCGAAATGAATATCCCGTGGCGGTCCGACCGCCACGGGGGAGGCGAATGATAGAATGTTCATATGAGCACGAGGAAAATCTCATTCGCGAGCGGAGAGTTCTATCACGTATTCAACAGAGGTGTCGATAAGAGAATAATTTTCTCGGACAACTCCGACATGGACAGATTTTTCAGGAGCCTTATTGAGTTTAATACGGTCGAGCCGATAGGAAGCCTTTATGAGAATTCCCGACGAGATTGTGGCGGTCCGACCGCCACGGAGGCGAAGTTGGTTCAGGTGGTTGCATATTGTCTGAATCCCAATCACTACCACCTTATTCTCGAGCAACTTGTCGACGGAGGCATCAGTGAATTTATGAAAAGGATTGGCGGGTATACATGGTATTTCAACAACAAGCATGGGAGGAATGGTGCCCTGTTCCAAGGAAAGTTCAAGGCGACACACATTGACTCAAACGAATACCTTCTCCATGTGAGCGCCTACGTGAACCTAAACGAGCGCGTTCACAAGCTTGAGCGTGGCGGTCCGACCGCCACGCTGGTAAAGAGTAAGTCGAGTTGGGAAGAATATGTGGATGAAGGCGTGCGAGGCGTCTGCGAGAAGGATATAGTCCTCGGTCAATTTGGCAACACGCGCGAATACGAAAGTTTCGCGCGTTCGTCGCTCGAGTCGATCTTGCAAAAGAGGGAGGCCCTGGAAGGACTCGACGCTTTCTTGCTCGAGTAATCCGTGGCGGTCCGACCGCCACGGGGAGGCGGGGCAGAGATCATTTGGTGCGGGCCGAGGGTGTGGAAGTGGCGAGAGCCCCTTTCGGGAATTGGGCTTCCAGGTCTGCGAGCGAGGTGAACCCGTACGAGCGTTTGCCGTTTATGATGAACGCCGGAAGCGGGCCTTTCACCTTGTCGAGCGCGATGAGCGTCTTGAGGGCGCTCAGGTCGAGGTTGTAGTCGAACGAGTAGACGCGGAGCGCCGGAAACGTGGTGCGCAGATAGGAGAGCGCGTATCCGGCCTTGTCGCAGTCGGAGCAATCGCCCGCGTTGCTATAGAAATAGAGCACGGTCACGGGCCTGATGCCGCACGCGGACGCGAGCTGCTTGGTGAGGATGTAGTCGCGTATCTCGAGCAGGGAATACTGCTCCTTCAGCCGGACGACCTGCGGGTTGTCCGAGCCGAGCTGGTCTTCGGCGTAGGAGAGGCGGTTGCCCAGGTCGGAGAGGTTGCTTATGAACGTGGTCGAAGACGCGATGCTGTCGCACGGGGCCGACGACAGGAGCGAGAACTGCGTGTCGAGTGAGATGGTGTCTATCGAAAGCTGGTCGGCCATCGTGGAGATCTCGGCGACACGCGCGTTGTTCAGATAATTGACGGCATACGCGACCGTCCCCGCGAGCACGGCGGTTATCAAGAATGCTATGAGGACGTTGCGGGTGACGAGCGACATGAGATTATCCGCGCCAGTTGCGGTTCCGGCCTATGGTGACGTCTGCCGTGGCGCGCATGAGCCAGAGCGGCGCGATCAGGCCGTACAGGAGGGTATATGAAATGAGCCCGAGCCCGAAGCGCCCCGGCGTCTTTGAGATGCGCTTGCCGATGACGATGAGCGCGAACGAGGCCAGGAGCGACACGATACCCATGAATACCAGGTAGTCGACGGGGACATAGAACCAGTCGAACGAGCCGTGCGGAAGGAATGCGTACGAAGCGGGGACGCCGGCGCGGACCTGAAGCGCGATGAATGCGCTCCGAGCGAACGCGTACAGGGAATACGAGAAGAGCACGATGCTGGTCCCGACGGACAGGACGGCGAGCGGTAGTATAAGCAGGCCGAGAACGCCATAGCGGCGGTTGCCGAGCAGGCCGCGGTATTCGCCGAGGACGTTGCGCAGGAAGCCGCTCGTCCAGCGCGTGCGCTGCTTGATGAGCTTGCGGGCGGTCTCAGGAGACTTGGTGTAGACGCGCGCGCGCGGAGCGTTCTCTATCTCGTACCCCGCCTTCTGGATGCGAAGCGCCATCTCCATGTCTTCGGTCTGGTGGCCGTGGCGGAATTCGCCGAGCTCGTTCAGTATGCTGCGGCGGTAGAAGGAGAATGGCCCCGGAGTAACGTAGAGGCCGTTGATGGACGCCATCGCATGGCGGATGGTAACGCCGAACGCGTACTCGGCGTCCTGCATGTGCTGGATGAATCCTTTCGGCGCGTGGACGGTCATCGCGGCGGTTACGGCGGCTACTTCTTTGCGCGCGAAGCAGGGGAGTATCTCGCGCAGGGCGTCCGGCTCGACGAACGAGTCCGCATCCAGGCAGCCGATGAATTCGGCGTCCGTCACGGCGATGCCGGCGTTGAGCGCGGTGTGCTTCCCGCCGTTCTCCTTGCGGATGATGCGCACTTGCGGATATTTCGCGAACGGGGCCATCGCCGCGGGGGTGCCGTCGGTCGAGCCGTCGTCCACTAGGATGATCTCGAGCTTGTCGGCCGGGTAGTCGAGCGCGAGCAGGGACTCGCAGGTGGCGGCGATGGTGGATTCCTCGTTCCAGCACGGGACGATGATGGCGACGGACGGCGTCTTCTCGCCCGGTTCGCGCTTGCGGGCGGAGCGCGCCGGCATCGAGAGGAACGTCACGAGGACGAACGCCTCGAAGAATATCGCGAGGAGTATGAATGGATAGGCGAGGGCGTCGAAAGCCATGATGCATGAACTGTACCACAAAACCGGTATTCTGGTATAGTGGGGAGATATGGAAAAGCCAGGCCGCCTGCACCCCATCACTGTCGCCACGCGCGACATCGCGGCAATCTTCGGCCGGATGGGATTCGGCGTCGCGTATGGCCCCGAGCTTGAGGAAGAAGGCAAGGTCTTCAACGGGCTGAACATCCCGCCCGACCATCCGGCACGAAGCATGCAAGACACGTTCTGGATCAAGGACGCGCCCGGCAAGCTCATGCGTACGCACGCGACCTCGGTCTCGTTCCGCGAGCTCGAGCGCCTCGCTCGTGAGGGCGGCACCGAGCTGCGTCGCATCATGCCCGGGAAAGTATTCCGCAACGAGGCGACCGACGCGACGCACGAGGCGCAGTTCTATCAGATCGACGGTTTCGCCGTAGGGCCGAAGGGCACGATAACCCTCGCGCACCTGAAGGGCACGCTCGAGCGATTTTATCGCGAATACCTCGGGCCGGACGCTAAAGTGCGATTCCGCCCGAGCTTCTTCGGCTTCACCGAGCCGTCCGTCGAGGTGGACGTGTGGTTCCAGCCGGCCGGCAAGGAGGGCAAGTGGCTCGAGGTAGCCGGCGCGGGCATGTTCCATCCGAACGTCATCAGGAACGCAGGGCTCGATCCTGAAAAGATAGCGGGCTTCGCGTTCGGCGGCGGTCTCGAGCGGCTGATAATGGTGAAGCACGGCATTCCCGACGTGCGGCTCTTCCATTCCGGCGATACGCGGTTCGTGTATGGTTTTGACGAAAAGAAGATATGAAGATAACTCGTGATCAGTTGCAGGGATATTTCGAAACGCCGCTGCCGGGCACTGCCGAGCTTGCAGACGCGTTCACGTTCCATGCGTTCGAGCTCGAGAGCGTCGAGGGCGACCTGCTCGATATCAAAGTATTGCCGAATCGCGCGGCTGACTGCGCGACGCCTGACGGCATCGCGCGCGAGCTCGCCGCCATCCTCGACCTCCCGCTCAAGAGCGGAGCGGGGCTTTCATACGAAAACCAGCCGACGGTCGGGGTGACCGTCGCGGAAATAAACGGCGCGCTCGGGTCGGATTTCTCGCGCGACGAGATGCTCGACGTGTTCCGTCGGCTGCAATTCCGCGTCGAGACCGACGAGGGGGAGATCCGCGTGACGGCACCCGCGCCGCGCACGGACGTCGTGATCCCTGAAGACGTGGCCGAAGAGGTCGGGCAGATACTCGGGTACGACCGTATCGTGTCGAAAGAATTGCCGCCGGTAGCGACGGCCCCCGACCAGGCGCGCTTCCGCGGCATCGAGAAAGTGAAAGATTTTCTCGTAGCGCGCGGCTTCACGGAAATATCGACGCAATCATTTGCAGTGAAGGGAGACATCGAGCTCGCGAACCCGATGGACAAGACGCACCCGTTCCTCCGCACGAGCCTCGATGAGAACATGACCGCGGCGCTCGCGCGCGCGAAGCAGTACGCGCCGCTCACGCTCGACCCGGGGCAGAAGCCGAAGCTTTTCGAGATAGGCACGGTCTTTACGAACGATGGCGAGAGGCTTGTGGTGAAGACGTCGGAGCCGGTGGCTGATCTGCCAGAAATAACGGACGACTCGGAATACATGCCGGTGCAGTATGAGCTCGGTGCATACAAGCCGTTCTCGCTGTATCCGTTCATCACTCGCGACATCGCGTTCTGGGCCCCCGCCGATACCGATGTTGGACTTACGAAGTCCAACATCGAGGAGAATGCGGGCGAGTTGCTCGCGCGTCTCGACCCGTTCGACCGATTTGAGAAAGAGGGCAGAGTATCGCTCGCGTTCCGCCTCGTCTTCCAGTCGATGGAACGTACGCTCACTGATGATGAGGTAAATACTATTATGGAGAAAATCTACGCGGCGCTTCGCGCCGCGGGCTTCGAGGTGCGCTAGGTAGTCTTGTGCTAAGATACAGATATGAAGCAGGCTAAGAAAAAAGTTGAAGAGGTGGTGACCAAGTATGGCGTCTATAAGGCAGTGTTCGAACCAGAGCCGGACATGGGTGGTTATGCGGTAGAAGCGCCCAAAGTTCCAGGCGCTGTCTCGTGGGGGAAGAATCTCGCCGAAGCGCGGAAAATGATTGCGGAGTGCATCGAAGGAGTAATCGAGGCGCGGATTATCGCTGACGCGGCGGAAGCAAAAAGCATCCGTATCGTACGCCCGATCACGTTTGCATGAGCGTCATTCCTGTCCTTTCGGCTCGCGAAGTGGCGCGACGGCTCGTTCGGGCAGGGTTCCAATATATGGGAGCCAGAGGCAGTCATCAGCATTATTTGCACCCGCTCACTCGTCGGATAACATCTGTGCCGATGCATGGCCACAACTCCATCGGGCGCAACCTTCTCACCAAGATCCTCAAACAAGCAGGACTTTCCATCGAGGAATTTCTCAATCTATAATCTCAAGCTCGCCCATGCTATACTGAACGCACCGGAATCGGACTATTGGTATGGCAAAAGGCACTGAAAAAGAACCGAAAAAGAAGGCGTATGACGCCTCGTCTATTACAGTCCTCGAAGGGCTCGAGGCGGTGCGTCGCCGCCCAGGGATGTACATCGGCACCACTGGCCCAGACGGCTTGCACCACCTGGTGTGGGAGATTTTTGATAACGCGCGCGACGAGGCGATGGTCGGACGCTGCGACGACATAGAGGTCGCGCTCTTGCCGGGCGGGTATGTGCGCGTGGCCGACAACGGCAACGGCATACCTGTCGGAATCCATCCGAAGACAAAAGTCTCCGCGCTTGAGACGATCATGACGACGCTCCATGCGGGCGGTAAGTTCGACAACGAGGCGTACAAGTTCTCTGGCGGCTTGCACGGCGTGGGCGCCTCGGTGGTGAACGCGCTTTCCGAGCATACGAAAGTCGTCGTGCACCAGGACGGCGGAGTTCACATGCAGGAATATAAAATCGGCAAAGCGCTCGCAAAAGTGAAAAAAATTGGCACTACGAAAGAGCACGGCACGGTCGTCATCTTCAAGCCGGATGTCACCATCTTCAAAGAGGGCATCGAATGGAATCTCGACAAGATAATCGCGCATCTGCGCCAGCAGGCATACCTGGTGAAGGGCGTGCGCATCTCCATCGTCGACGCGCGCGAGTCTGCGGTCTCTGTCGAGACCGAAGCCATCTTCCTGCGCGATCGGCACCTCGACGTCCCATCGACGACCTTCTATTTCGAGGGCGGACTGCGGTCGCTCGTGTCGTTCTACAACCGGCATCAGGCGCCGGTGCACAAGAACATCTTTTACGTCGAGCGCGAGGCAGACAAGGTGACCGTTGAGGTCGCGCTGCAATACGTCGACGACATCTCCGCCCGCATCACGGCTTTTGCGAATAATATCTACACGCCTGAAGGCGGGACGCACGTCACCGGGTTCAAGACCGCGCTCACGCGCTCGCTCAATACGTACGGACGGAACGCGAACATCCTCAAAGAGAAAGATGAGAACTTCACGGGCGACGACGTGCTCGAGGGCATCACGGCGGTCGTCTCGGTGAAGCTTTCCGAGATACAGTTCGAAGGGCAGACCAAGGCCAAGCTCGGCTCCACGGAGGCGCAGGGTGCGACGGCAGCGGTGTTCGGCGACGCCTTCGCGGCGTTCCTCGAAGAGAATCCCGACGACGCGAAAGCGATAATCAACAAGGCGAACATCGCCTTGAAAGCGCGCAAGGCGGCGAAAGCGGCGAAGGATTCCGTGCTGCGCAAGGGCGCGCTCGAAGGGCTCACGCTCCCGGGCAAGCTCGCCGATTGCCAGACGAAGAGCGCGGAGGAGAGCGAGATATTCATCGTGGAGGGAGATTCGGCCGGCGGCTCCAGCAAGCAGGGGCGCGACCGCCGCACGCAGGCGATACTGCCGCTACGCGGCAAGATACTCAACGTCGAGCGCGCTCGCATAGACCGCATGCTCGCGTCGGCTGAGATCCGCGCGCTCGTGGTCGCTATGGGCACGGCTATCGGCGACGTATTCGACCTGTCGAAGCTGCGCTACCACAAGATCATCATCGCGACCGATGCCGACGTGGACGGCGCGCACATCCGCACGCTCCTGCTCACGCTCCTGTACCGCCATTTCAAGCCGGTCATAGACGGCGGTTTCGTGTATATCGCCCAGCCGCCGCTCTATAAGATAACGAAAGGCAAGGCGGTCGCGTACGCGTATTCCGATGCGGAAAAGAAGTCGGCGCTCAAAGAGATGGGCGTCGCGGAGGCGGATGTCGCCGAAACGGGGGAGGGTGATGAAACGACGGAAGCGGCCGAGACGGCGGTCGTCGCGAAGAAGCCCGCTAAGGCGAGCGTGCAGCGGTACAAGGGTCTCGGCGAGATGAACCCGAGCGAGCTGTGGGAGACGACGATGGACCCGGCGCGGCGCGTGCTGAAGCGGGTGAACGTCGAGGATGCGGAAGCGGCCGATCGCATATTCGACATACTCATGGGCACGGACGTCGCGGCGCGCAAAGGGTTCATCCAGTCGAACGCGCGTCTCGCGAACCTGGATGTTTAAGAAAGGCTAAGACCCGAGGATCTTAATCTGCACGGATGCGCTGTCGTTGTTCGTGGCGGACTCGGTGACGGCGTGGTCGAAGTTCGCCGTTACGGATATCATCTGGCTCGTACCGGGGTTCGCCTGGTCGAAGCCGAGCGTGTATTCGATATAGTCGCCGGGGTTGAGGCTCTGCTGCGCAGCTGACTGATAGATTGAGTCGGAGGAAGTCGGGATGGAAGCGCTCCAACGCCAGGAGCCGGTCGCGTTCGAACCGATATTTTTTATGGTAAACCGGACTGCCGGGCGGCTACCGGCCGGTACGGTCGAGCTGGCGACGAACGAGTCGGCCGAGCTCGTCGCGAGGTAGCCGACGGCGTCGATATGCGTGACCAGGTCGGGCAGGCCGGAGAGCGCTGCCGGAGACGCGCCGCCAAGCGGAGATGCGCTTGCCGTTTCCTTGCCGGCAGACGGCGCGGAGGCGGGAGCTTTTGCGCGCTCATCAGTCGTCGTGGCGGCGGTGGCCGCAACCGGTGCGGTGGTCGTCGCGCCGTCGAACGGGATGGTCGTGGACGCGGCCGGGACGACTGAAATGGAAGCGTGCGGCGCTGGCTTGAAGATGGAGCCGAGGTAGACGGCCGCCGAGCCGATGCTTCCGACAGCCTGCGGGACGAAGCGGGTCGAGTAGACCGCAAGCCAGACGCCGAGCGACACGAGCGTGACGAATCCTACCGCCGCGAGGCTGTGCAGCGCCGCGGGGCGGGAAGCGAGCTTGGTTCCGAGCGTGTTCGTGCCGTCCATACGATATGCCCTATATAGCATTGCGCAATTTTATTGTCAATAGGCAACTCTTGACAATATAGCAAGAGCGGCGTATTACTGTATCGGAGCATATGACGAACGCCACGACCATCACGCCGCTCCTGCGGGCGGCAACGCGGGCATACGAGAGGAAATGGCTGTTCCTCGGCGTCTTCGTCGCGGTCTTTTCAGGGAACGTCTTCGTGCTCGCACATGCTGGCCTATTGCCAGACGCGCCGCGCCCCGCCGCTGCGCGTGCCGCGCCCGCGGTCGTGGTGAGCGTCGCACCCGTCGCGCACGAGCCGGAAGCGCCGGTCAGGATAGAGGTCGCCGCTATCGGACTGTCGGCTGCTGTGGCAGACCCGGCGACGACGGACGCGGAGACGCTAGACGGCGAGTTGCTCAAGGGCGCGGTGCGGTATCCGACATCCGCGCTGCTCGGCGAGGAAGGGAATGTAGTCCTGTTCGGGCACTCGAGCTATCTGCCAATCGTCGGCAATCAGGCGTACAAGACGTTCGATGGCATCCAGAAGCTCGTTGCGGGCGACATCATC
>JAKAMJ010000023.1 GCA_021812955.1 bacterium
ACCGAAGTGAAGCGCCACAGCGCGGTCGCGCACCCCCTGGCATAGCGCGCGGATGCCCGGTGAAGCCCGCGGCGCGCTTCGCGCGCCGCGCATCCCGCAGCCCTTTACAATTTTGAATTCCGCGGTATCCTTCTTTTTGGAAATAAGTAGTACAAAGTCCCGGGTTTTCCGGGAATCAACCGTAAACAATAAAGTCAGGAGGGAGAGAAATGCGTGAAAGTGAAGCGGATAAGTGTTTTTTGCGGCAAGTGCGGAGCCTCTTGAAGGGAGCCTTCGGGCTTTCCGCAGAGCAGATGGCAGAAGGGGACCGGACTTGGGCCGCATGGCTCGAGCTCGGGAAGAGCTTCGACGAGTTATTCAAGTCCGGGGTCAGGGAAGAATTCAAGGCGCGGTGCCTTGTAACGCTTGTGGTGCCGCGTCCCGAGTTGTCGCCGTTCGCGTGGGCAACGCCACGTCTCACATCATTGCCGCAGATGACGCCACGATTGCAGGAGTTCTGTCTCATGACGTTGGAGCTCCTGGCGGGCATCAAGATGGCGCCCTCGACAGAGATGACGGACCTGTTCAATGGGTTCATCTTGGGGGAGCTGGAAAGATTGCCAGAGGACGATCCTCTGGCAGAGCGCCTCGCTCGCCGGTATCGGCCCTATTTCAGGGACCGCGGCGAGAAGGGCAGCCAGCCTTTTGAGGCCATAATGGTGTCGGACGTTCCTGAAAAATGGAAACGGCTTGCAGATAGCAAGATGCGAGACGAGATTCTGAGGGCGGTTTGGTTCCCAAATCTGCAGCCGCTACGTTCGTATCTGTTCGCAGTAAGGACGGCTGCAGACTGTTATGGCCTGGCGCTTCTCGTGTCTCAGGTGGAGTTTGTCGTTGGTCTGTCGGGCGAAGTGGTGGACGAGGACATAATCCGGGCTCTCGGGAGCTTTCTGGAGGTCCCTGCGGTCGTGTCTGCCGTCAAGGCAGCCGCCGCCGCCGTTCAGTCGCGGGCCGACGATATTCGGAAGCGACTCGATGAATTAAGGGCTATCGAATACGAAAGGACCCGTCCGCTTCGCGAAGCCCGTAAGCAGGCGGATGACGAAAGAAGGAGGCGCGAGGATCGCCTCCTAGCGCAAATGATGTAAACGTCACTACGGTGGCGAAATGGGCCCGCGGCGCGCGAAGCGCGCCGCGGGCTTTGTCTTTTCCAGCTCGGGAGTTATCCTGTAGGGGAATGAAAGAGCTTCTTGAGCATCCGTTCTGGCAGGCCTCTGGCGCAGAAGACGCGCGGCTCGTGCGCATGTTCGACCTGCCGCGCGAAGCGAATCCGTTCTCGGGAGATGGCGTCGAGCTCCGTATCGCGTCTACCGGCGAAATGCCCTACCACAAGTGGCCGATGGCGCGCGAAGGCATCCTCGACGGCATCCAGCGCGGGCGCATCACGCCCGAGACGACCGTCGTCGAGGCGACGAGCGGCAATACGGGGCACGCGATGGCGAGCGTCTGCAACGTGCTCGGGCTCAAGTTCGTCGCGGTCATTTCGAGCGATGTGCCGAGCGCGAAGATAGACGTGATACGCGCGCTCGGCGGGCACGTGAGCGTCCGCACGCCGGACCACGGCGAGACGACGGTCGCGTGCGCCCGCCGCCTCGGCGCGCAGGAGGAGTGGTACAACCCCGACCAGTACGCCGGCGAGTGGAACCCGCGCTCGCACAAGGAGCATCTCGCGCCGCAGCTCTTCGCGCACACTCCCGTCTCCGTGTTCGTGACGCCGGGCGGGACGATGGGCACGAGCCTCGGCGTGGCGCAGTACGCGCGCGAACACGGCCTGCGCACGAGCGTGGTGCCGGTCATGGTCGCCGAAGGGCAGGAGGTGCCCGCTGCGCGCACGCTCTCGCGCGTGAAGCGTGACATCCGCTTCCCCTGGCAGGAATATTTTGATGAAGAAAAGGATTTGCAGTTCGCCTCCCGCTACGCCTCGTTCCTCCTGAGCTATCTCTCCTGGCGGCTCGTGCCGGTGCAGCTCGGCCCCACCTTCGGCCTCGCGTTTGTTGGTGCGCTCAAGTTCCTGCGTGAGCAGAAAGCGGCAGGCACGCTCGACGGGCTCCGCGAAGCAGACGGCAAGGTGCACGCCGTCATCTTCGGCCCCGACGATTACCGCCCGTACAACGGCCTCTATCTCGCCCTCCGACTTTACGATGACGACTACGCGCGCGGCGTTCCAGAAGACCTGTTGAGCCTCATCGATCTCGTGTAAGGTTACCCTTGAGCGAAGATTCCCACATAAACTTGAACCACGTGCGGAAGCTGTCCGCGAGCGTCGCGCTTCGGATGACGAAGAAGACAACATCGTCGCTCGACACGCCGATCCCGAGATTTGTGTAAGAAACGACATAGTCACCGAATATCTGAACGCCTGAGGTGGTGGAGAACCCTTTCGGCAAGAAACGGAACTTGCCATCAACCTCGAACTTCTTTAACAGCTCTGGACGCTTCATGAGTTCATTATCGAAAAGACCGTGAAGGGTTATCTTCTTCCGGCGCGCTTCTTTGAAAAACTCGTTGCGAGCAGCATCAAGACGCGAGTCGATCCACCCCGCTTTCGCTCCGATGAAATAACTATCCTCTCCTACGCGGAGAATGTCTCGGAATACATTCTTCTGGCCTTCGAGCCCGCGGTAGATGTACGCCTCTTCGGACGCGACGCGCTGCTCGAATTTTTCTTTCAGACCGGGCAATATCGTCTGGAGTTCGAGCTGCTTCTCCGTCAGAAGCTCGACCAGCTTCTCGGGGTCAACGGCGTTGTAGATATTCTCGCCGGAGGTGATGATTTGGAAACAAAGTCCTTTGCTTAGGAGCCGCTGGATGGCGTCGTATGCGTTGCGTCGGTGGACGCCGGCGGCGAGGGCGATATCGGACACCGAAGACTCGCCCTTTTCGACAAGGGATTCATATATTTTCGCCTCGTTCGGGCTCAGGCCCAGGCTCTCAAATAGGGTAGTGTGGTTCATATTGTGGTGGTATCTAGCACCGTATGGTGCTGTTGGCCACTCAATGTTCAAAATATAGCATGGCTGAAGAGTCCTTTGCAAATCAGTCCCTACCGATAATCACAAACCAAAAAGAGGTGTACCATGAGCAAACGAATGAAAAAGTATCGAGTTGTCCAGACCACCATTTCCGCCCTACTGTTGTTCGGGATTCTTGCCGACGTGTGGATATATCCTCACATCGGGCAGAAACTGTTCCTGGGGTACCTGTCGGTCGTGGTCACGGTTGGCGGGTATCTGCTGTATCTTGCCTCAATGTACAAGCACGAGGCGGGGCACCAGAAACTGGTCAAACCGCACCCGCTTTCGTGGGTGATGTTCGGCTTCCTCACGCTGACCGGATGGATGGTGCAGGAAGCAAGCGGAGCGCAGGCCGGCAGCTGGTGCCTTGGTGTAACCGGAGCGTTCTGTTTCGTAATCGCTGCGGCGAGCTACCTGAAGTATCGGAGCGAATGGCGGTTCACGCGAGACGAGTGGGGCGCCGTCGCAGGAGGAGCGATCCTGTTTTCATTCTATCTTGTCACCAAGAGCGCCGCACTCTCGGCCACACTCGCGACCGGAGCGGGCTTCGTCCTCTACTGGCCGACCGTCAAGAAAGGGTGGGCACGTCCTTACTCTGACAACCCGGTCAACTTCACCTTCAACAGCGTAAAGTGTATTCCCGCGTTGTTGGCGCTCTCGGTTGTGACGTACAGCACGAGCGTGTATCTCTGGATGCTGCTCGTCATGAACGGCCTCGTTGCGCTCATGCTGTGGGCTCGGCGCGGGTACCTGGAACGCCCCGTGGAGGTGGCGGCCTGACTGGAAAGGCGGGAATTAGAAGGCGGCAGCGATGTCGCCTTTTACTCTGCCTGAGGGCGGAGCGCAGCGCGCAGCGCGTTCAGGATGACTGCCGCATCGATGCATTCCTGCAGGATGGCGCCTTCGACCGGCGCGACGAAGCCTGCCGATGCTGCGAGCATGCCGATGACCGAGAGCATGATGCCGGCGGTGACGCTCTGCCGCGCGATGCGCACGGAGCGGTGCGAGAGCGAGAAGACCTCGCGTATGAGCGAGACGTCGCGGCCGAGTATCGCGATGCCGGCAGCACTGATGGACGCCGTATTCTCGGTGCCGGAAAACACGATGCCGATGTCTGCTTTGGCGAGCGCAGGCGCGTCGTTGAGCCCGTCGCCGATCATCGCTACCACCTCGCCGCGCGCGCGGGCCTCTTCCACGATGCGGTATTTCTGCTCTGGCGTGCAATCCGCGATGACGGTCAGGCTGAGCCCGGCGAATACCGATTCCGCATGTTCGGCGCGGTCGCCGGTCAGCACGGCGAGCTTGAGTTCCTGGTGCGCGAGCGCGGCGAGCGTGTCCTTCGCGTCGTCCTTCAGCACGTCGTCGAAATGGAACGCGGCGAGCGGCACGCCGTCTTCGCTCAGCAGGAGCGATATGCCGCCCGCGCGGCGATGTTCGCCTGGTGCGCGGCCGAGCGAGAACTCGCGCCCGCCGATCGTCCCGCGGATGCCCTCGCCGACGGTCTCGGCGACGTTGGTCGCAGGCGCTATGGCGTAGTTCATCGCGCGCGCAGACGCCGTGACGGCGCGCGCGACCGGGTGAATGGAATGGAACTCGAGCGCGGCCGCGTACCCGAGCGCTTGCGCTTCGGTGACGCCGGGCGAGAGGACGGTCGTGCCGACGAGCTTCGGCTCGCCAAGCGTGAGCGTGCCGGTCTTGTCGAAGAATACGGTGGTGACGCGCGCGACGGTCTCGAGCGCGGCCGGCGTCTTGACTATTATGTTCCGTTCCGCAGCGCGCGCGAGCCCGCCGATGAACGCGACCGGCGCCGCGATGATGAGCGGGCAGGGCGTCGCTATGACGAGGACGGCGAGCAGCCGGACGACGTCGCCGGTGAAGAGGTACGTGCCGCCGGCGATTATGAGCGCCGCGAACGTGAACGGGATATTCGCCGAGGACGCGAGCCGCACGAACGGCGCTTTGCGGCGCTCGGCGTCTTTCACTAGGTCGGTGATCTTCGCGTAGGCAGAGGTCGCGAGCGTGCCGATGACGACGAGCTCGATGGCTTCGCCGTCGTTCACGCTGCCGCTCTTCACGACCGCGCCGCGCGCGAACGTCTCGGGGAACGGCTCGCCCGTGAGATTCGCCAGGTCGAGCGTCGCGGACGGCGACGCGAGTGTGCCGTCGAGCGGCACGAGCTCGCCGCCGCGGACGATGATCGCCGCGCCGGTCGGGACTTCGGCGAGCGGCATCTCGACCGTCTCCTGCCCGCGTTTCACGAGCGCGGTCTTCGGAATCCGAGCGAGCAGGGAAGCGAGCGATGCTTCGGCACGGCGCGTGGCGTACGCCTCGAGCGCCTTCCCGCCGGTATACATGAGCGCAATGACGGAGCCGGCGAGCCATTCGTGCGTGACCGCGGACACGCCCATCGCGAGCAGCGCGATATAGTCGAGCGACCAGTCGCCGGCGCGTATGTCGTGATACGCCTCGATGCACACGGCGAGCACGCCGATTCCTATCGCGGCGAGATAGAGAGCAGTCTGACCGGACATGAGCGCCGTGGCGAGGATGGCCGCGACCGCGATCGGGAGGCCGATAACCGCTCCGCTCGTGGAGCCGCACCACTTCCGGCATCTAGACGACGAAAAAGGCTGGAGTATCGTCATATCAGCGTATAGAAATGGTAGCACGAGCATCTATGCTTTATAGTGGGAGCATATGAAAAGAACCGAAGAACAGAGATTAGAATACGGCGAGATGAAAGGGGAGACGGGAATGACGGTCCTGTACGAGCCGCAAGCAGACGGAGGAGTCGTCATACGCGTCGCCGGAGTCGACGCGCCAGCGCTTGAAGTGACGCTCGCAAAAGACCGTCTCGACGAGGCGCATATCCTATATATGGAGGTGACCGAGCTCTTGCGCTCGCGGGCCAAGATACGTCAGGACGCGGCGACGATCCGCGCCGCGGCCGCGCAGCTCTTCGGGCTCTATCGCGGAGAACAGCAGCTGGAGCCGATAAAGTCAGTGCACGCGCCCAAGCAGGCGGTGGGGGAATACACGCCGAACCCGGGTAAGCAGATTGAAATCGACGTCGACGGAGTCACCTACCGGCGCTTGCCGATCAAGACCGAGATCATCACGCTGCGCGACACCGACATCATCCCGCTCGTGGAGCTCTACGTGAAGCCGCACCTGCAGCCTGGCGACACGCTCTATGTGAGCGAGAAGGCGCTCACGATAACCCAGGGCCGCATCAAGAGCATGCGCGACTACAAGCCTTCCAAGCTCGCGCGCTTCCTCGCGCGCAACGTCGGAAATTACTACGGCACGAGCGACTTCCGCGGCTTCGGGCACGGGACGTCGATTGCTATGCAGGCGTTCATAGACGAGGCGGGCGTGCTGCGCGTCCTGTTTGCCGCCGCCGCCTCGGCTGTTACGCGCCCGCTCGGCATCCGCGGCCTCTTCTATCGTCTATGCGGCCTGCGCGCCAAGTCGATCGACTGCCCGATGTCCTTCCTCATCCTCGAATACGCTCACTCTGTGAAGCTCGCTCCGGATGATCCGAGCGGCGCGGCAAAACGCATCAAGGCTGCTCTCGGCGGCGTGGAGACGGTGATCCTAGACGCGAACTATCGCGGCGCGTTCTCGCTCGGCAAGTCCACACGCGGCATTTCAGAAGCATTCATCGGCAAGCTATTCCGCGACAATCCGCTCGGCCAGTCCGACGAGATGACCCCGTTCTGCATCGTGCGCAAGGCCTGAAGCAGCAGGGGAAAGACGAAAAACCCGCGCAGCCAGCAAGGTGTCAATTTTCTCTTCTTTGCACGAAGAGGGATTCTGTTATATAGTGAACGTATCGCCCACGGGCATTTTTTATTTATGGAAATCCGCAACATCGCAATCATCGCGCACGTCGACCACGGGAAGACGACGCTCACTGACGCCATCATGAAGCAGACGGGCGCAGTCGCCGAGGGCGTGTCGATGGACTCGAACACGCTCGAGCGCGAGCGCGGCATCACCATCTACGCCAAGAACGCGGCGGTCGAGTACAAGGGCACGAAGATCAACATCGTCGACACGCCGGGGCACGCGGACTTCGGCTCCGAGGTGGAGCGCGTGCTCCGCTCCATCGACTCGGTGCTTCTCGTCGTCGATGCGCAGGAAGGCCCGATGCCGCAGACGCGGTTCGTCTTGAAAAAATCGCTTGAGCTCGGCCTTAAGCCGATCGTCGTCTTGAACAAGATAGACAAGCCCGCCGCCGACCCAGGCCGCGCGCACGACCAGGTGCTCGAGCTCTTCATGGAACTCGGCGCTTCGGACGAGCAGTGCGACTTCCCGGTCATCTACGCCATCGGCCGCGACGGCGTCGCGATGCGCAGCCTCGATGACGAGCGCAAGGATATCACGCCGCTGCTCGACCTTGTGCTTGAAAAAGTCTCTCCCGCAAACGAAGGGGCCGATGCTGCCGCGCCGCTCATGCTCCAGGCGTTCAACCTGGCCTATGACAACTTCCTCGGCCGCATGGCCGTCGCGCGCGTGTATCAGGGCAGCGTGAAGCCCGCGCAGAGCGTTTTCATAAAGAAGGCGAACGGCGAGACGCGCGCCGGCAAGACGACCAAGATATTCACGTTCAAGGGGCTCGAGCGCGTCGAAGCGAGCGAAGCGAGCGCGGGCGACATCGTCATGGTCGCGGGCCTGCCCGACATCTACATCGGCGAGACGGTGACGACCGACGAGTCGGCGCAGCCGCTTCCGGCCATCGCGGTAGACGAACCGACGATCACGCTCAACTTCCTGGTGAACAACTCGCCCTTCGCCGGTCGGGAGGGGAAGTTCGTGACGAGCCGCCAGATACGCGAGCGGCTCGAGAAGGAGCTCGAGGTCAACGTCGGCCTCAAGGTCGACTTCAGCAATGCGGAATCTTTCAAAGTCTCCGGCCGTGGCGAGCTCCACATCGCCGTCTTGCTCGAGCAGATGCGCCGCGAAGGATACGAGATGCAGGTCTCGCAGCCGCAAGTGATCTTGCGCGAAGAGGAGGGCGTCAAGAAGGAGCCGTTTGAAGAGGTCATCATCGACACGCCGAGCGAGTTCCAGGGCCCGGTCATCGAGAAGCTCGGCCAGCGCGGCTTCGTGATGCAGAACCTCGTCCAGGAGGAGGCGACGGTGCGCCTCACCTTCCACGGGCCGACGCGCGGGCTTCTCGGCTACAAGAGCGTGTTCGTCGTCGACACCAAGGGAGAGGGCATCCTCTCGTCGCGCTTCGTCGGCTTCGAGCCATATGCCGGAGAGATTAAGAAGCGGCAGGTCGGGTCCATGATTTCCATGGCGACCGGCAAGGCGCTCGGCTTCTCGCTTTGGAACTTGCAGGATCGCGGGGTGCTCTACATCGGTCCTGCGACGGAAGTGTATGAAGGGCAGGTGATCGGCAACACGAGCAAGGGCGAAGAGATGGTGGTGAACCCGACCAAGGGCAAGCAGCTCTCCAACATGCGCGCCTCGGGCAACGACGAGTCTATCTACCTCACGCCGCCGTTCGAGCTTTCGATCGAGCGCGGGCTCGAGATTATCGGCGAGGATGAATACCTCGAAGTCACGCCGCAGTCGGTGCGCCTGCGCAAGCAGCATCTCACCGAAACCGCCCGCGCCAAAGCGAAGCGCTAATGCGCCGCCGTTTGGGACAAGGTTTGACCTTGTTCAGAGAAAGATAAAGGCCGGTTCCCAGAATGGG
>JAKAMJ010000024.1 GCA_021812955.1 bacterium
GGCTCGAAGGTCGCAACCGGAGTCGCGCACGTGATAAAGAACCCGAAGCAGATCCGCGAGTTCAAGCAGGGCGAGGTGCTGGTGACCACCATGACCGACCCGGACTGGGAGCCGATAATGAAGATGGCGAGCGCGATCGTCACCGACAAGGGCGGCCGGACGAGCCACGCCGCGATCGTCTCGCGCGAGCTGGGCCTGCCGGCGATCGTCGGCTCCGGCAACGCTACGAAAGCACTCAAGACCGGCATGACGATAACCGTGGACACGACCGGGAGCGACGGCATCGTAACCGAAGGCGCCGCCAAGATTTCTACGCGTGAGCACTCGCTCGGTTCGCTTCCGGAGACGAAAACGAAGATCATGGTGAATATCGCCTCGCCAGAAATCGCGTTCGAAGACTCGTTCCTCCCTGTGTCTGGCGTCGGCCTCGCGCGCGAGGAGTTCATCATCAACTCGCAGATCGGCATCCATCCGCTCGCGCTCCTCAACCTCGATAAGCAGCCGGCGAAGGTGCGTAAAGCCATCGAGGCGCGAATCGTCGGGTGGAGCGATCCGGTCGGATACTACGTCGACAATCTCGCTTACGGCATCGCCAAGATCGGCGCGGCGTTCGCCCCGCGGCCTGTGATCGTCCGATTCAGCGACTTCAAGACGAACGAATACTCGACGCTGCTCGGTGGCGAAGCCTATGAGCCAGACGAAGAGAATCCTATGATCGGCTGGCGCGGTGCCTCCCGCTATTACGACCCGAAGTTCAAAGAAGCTTTCGCTCTCGAAGTAAAGGCGATCAGGAAAGTGCGCGAAGAGATGGGGCTCGACAACGTGATCCCGATGATCCCCTTCTGCCGCACCACGCGCGAGGCCGAGCAGGTGCTCGGCATCATGAAAGAGCACGGACTCGTCGCCAAATCGCTCGCGACGCAGAGCGAGAAGACCACTCCGGTCTACATGATGTGCGAGATCCCGAGCAATGTGATCCTCGCCGAGGAATTCCTCGACCTCGTAGACGGCATGTCGATCGGCAGCAACGACCTCACGCAGCTCACGCTCGGCCTCGACCGCGACTCCGGCATCGTCACTCACATCTCGAATGAGAACGACGAGGCCGTACGCGCGCTCGTCTCTCAGGCTATACGCAAGTGCAAAGCGCGCGGCAAGTACATCGGAATCTGCGGCCAGGGCCCTTCCGATCTCCCCGACTTCGCCGAGTTCCTGGTGAAGGAAGGCATCGAGAGCATGTCGCTCAACCCCGACTCCGTAGTCAAAACCATCGAGGCCATCGCCCAGGTCGAAGAGAAGCTTGCTGGCTGACCCAGACAGCATTGCCACAGCGCATGTGCATACGATATACAGCGAAACTAATCAAGGAATATGAAAATCACTTCAGTTTCAGCGATGCAAGTGCTTGATACGCGAGAGAAGCCGACGGTGGAGGTGACGCTTATTTCGGGAGAGATGGTCGTGCACGCGAGCGTTCCGAGCGGGAAGAGCACGGGAAGCCACGAGGCGCTGGAGCTGCGCGATGCGGACGGCGGCATGGGGACTGCGATTGCAAACGTCGAGGGCGAGATCGCGTCGCTTATCACGAGCCGCGAGTGGAGCTCGGCAGACGAGATCGACACAGCGCTCATCGCACTCGACGGCACGAGGGATAAATCGCGCCTAGGGGCGAACGCGATCCTCGGCGTCTCGATCGCGGTGCAACGCCTATTCGCTGAAGCGGCGGGCGTGCCGCTCTGGAAGGCCATCGCCGAGCGCGGCGGCTTCAGCGCCGCCGCGCCGCGCCTCTATTTGAACTTCATGAACGGCGGCGAACACGCGGACTTCAGACTTCCCTTCCAGGAATACATCTTCGTGGTGGGCGGCAAGACGAGCGAGGCATACGCCATCGCGCAAGACGCCTTCGCGAAGCTCGGCACCGTATTGAAGTCGGTATTGAAGTCGAACTTCAATACCTTCAATACAGAAATACCGATGGGCGATGAGGGAGGGTATTCGCCGAAATTTGAAGAGCTCGAGAAGCCGTTCGAGCTGCTCGCCGCGCTCGTGGCCGAGCACTCGGGCACGTCGATTGCCATCGACGCCGCCGCAAACGCGCTTCGCAACGATATCGGAGGGTACACGCTCATCGGGAAAGATTACACGCCCGACGAGCTCCGTGCGCTCTACGCTGGGCTCATTAAGAAGTTCCCCTTCCACTCGATAGAAGACCCGTTCGCCGAGACGTCCATGGGCGACTTCGCGAAGCTCACCGCCGAGGCCGGCGAAGTCATCATCGTGGGCGACGACCTCACGGTCACAAACCCCGAGCGCATCAAGACGGCGCGCGAGGCGAAGGCGATCACTGCCGTGCTCATCAAGCCGAATCAGATCGGCTCGGTTAAAGAGGCCATCGAAGCCGTGCAGATGACACGCGCGGCTGGCTGGGCAGCCATCTGTTCGCACCGCTCGGGCGAGACGGACGACACCTTCATCGCCGACTTCGCATATGGCGTCGGCGCCCACGGCATCAAGGCCGGCGGCTTGGGCCAGAAGGAGCGGCGCGAAAAATACGAACGTCTTGTGGAAATAGAGAAAGAAGCAGAAGCGGTGTAGAATACCCATATGAACATACAATATTTCGCGAGCGAGAACTGGGAGGAGGGATATGTGTCGTCCAAGCTCCCCGGCCATGCCATCACTTTCCATGAAGGGCCGCTCTCGGCGTTCCCAGACCTGACCGACGACAAAGCCGAGGCGCTCTGCGTGTTCGTGGACTCGCACGTGGGGGAAGCAGAACTCGCTCGCTTCCCCGCGCTGAAGCTCATCGCCACACGCTCGACCGGATTCGACCACATCGACCTTGCGGCAGCCAAGGCGCGCGGCATCGCGATCGCCACGGTGCCGTTCTATGGCGAGAACACAGTCGCCGAGTTCGCGTTCGCGCTCCTGCTCACGCTCTCCCGCCGCATCCCGGAAGCGCAGGCGTCCGTAAAAGCCGGCGACTTCTCGCCGAACGGGCTGCGCGGATTCGACCTCGCCGGAAAGACGTTCGGCGTCGTCGGATGCGGCCACATCGGCATGCATGTGATACGCATGGCCAACGGCTTCGGCATGCGCGTCGTCGGATTCGAGACGCGCCCGGACCCCGAGACGGCCCGCAAGAACAGCTTCACGTATGTGTCGCTCGACGAGCTGCTCATGCAATCAGACGTGATCTCGCTCCACGTCCCGTATAACCCGCACACGCACCACCTCCTAAACAAAGAGAACTTCGGCCGGATAAAGAAGGGCGCCTACCTCATAAACACCTCCCGTGGCGCTGTCATCGAGACCGACGCGCTCGTCGAAGCGCTCCGGAACGGCACGCTCGCCGGTGCCGGCCTCGACGTGCTCGAAGAAGAGGGTGATCTTGTAGACGAGATGGCGCTGCTTGCCGGCGCGCACCCGAACGAGGCATCGCTCCGAGTGACGCTCGAGAACCACTATCTCATAGACCATCCGCGTGTGGTCGTCACGCCGCATCTGGCGTTCAACACGGAAGAGGCCATAACGCGCATACTGGACACGACGATAGACAACATCGCGCGGTTCGCCGCCGGTTCTCCGATCAACACGATATAGCCAGGCTCACGCGCGCACGGCCGAGACGAACGCCGAAAGGACGAGCGGGCCGAGCAAGAACCCGAGCGGGCCGAAGATCGCTATTCCGCCCAGGATAGCGAAGAGCATGAACAATGGCGGCACGTCGAGGCCTGCGCTGAAGAAATACGACGTGAGGATGTTATCGACGAAGATGACTGCGAATACGCCTACCAGCGCGAGCCCGACCGCGAGGAGCGACTGGCCCTGAACGTATAGATACGCGACCGCGCATACGAACGCGAAGGCGGTGCCGAGCCCGGGTATCGCACCGATGACGCCGCCCGCGACTCCCCAAAGCACGGCGTTCGGTATGCCAAACAGCGAGAACGCGGCCCACATGCACGCCGCACGGACGATGACGATGAACAAAGTGCCTCGTACGACCGAAAGGATCGTCACGTGCAGTCGCCGCGCCAGGTCATCCGTCGCATCTTTCCCGAACGGGCTCATATGCACGGCTGACGCAAGCCACGATCGTCCGTCGCGCAAGAAGTAGAAGAGTGCCAAGAGCATGAGGAAGGTCTCGAAGACGACTGCGACAGTCTTATATGCCAGCGATCCGAGGTTGTTCGAGATGGCCGCAAGCGCGTTCCCGACGAGCGCGTGCAGGTCGAGCGTGAATCCGGGAGAAACGCTCCGGACGGCGTTGTCGATCGCGGCCTGCACGGCAAGCATCGCACCCGCGCCGCCGCCTTGTATGCCCGCATACGCCGCTTGCGCCTGCCCGAGCACCTGCGCGCCCAGGTAAAAGAGCGGCCCGACGACGAGCGCGAGCGTAAGCGCCACCGTAATCAGCGCTGCGCCGGACTTCCACCCTCCGAGCGAGCGCGAGAGCTTTTCATACGAAGGGTGTAGCAGCACTGCGAGGACGGCTGCGACCGAGATGATGACCAGGAACGGCGCGAACACCAGATACGCGAGAACGGAGATTCCGGCGAGGAACACGAGCATCGGGAGGTCTTTGTGCGGCTTCATGCTCACAGCGTACCACGGACGGGCGCCCCGGCGTGCTACCATGGGTGGCATATGGACGAATTCCTCAAGATGGACATCTTCTTTTTCATAACGGCGGTCGCCGTCGTGGCGCTCGCCGCCCTGGGCGCCGTCGTGCTGTGGCGGCTCGCGCGCATCCTCAAGAACGTAGACCACATCTCCGAGCAGGCGTCCCTCGAGACCGACGAGATCCGCCACAACCTCGCCGGCGTGCGTGCCGATATCCAGCGAGGGCGTGGCCGCCTGAGGTCCGTACTCGGCTTTTTCAACAAGCGGAGCGCGAGACGCGGCCGCGAGCGCTGACACTGGTGATACACTGGATAGCGTTATCAACCTGATCAAACGTATGGCTAAAAAATCGAGTGCAGGAAAGGTCGCCGCCGGAGTCGGTGCGGGCCTCGCCGCAGCCGGCGCGGCAGCAGCGGGATATTATTTCTACGGGAGCAAGGACGCGAAAAAGCACCGCGAAGCGGCTGCGAAGGCTGCGAAAAAAGCCGAGGCTGAAATGAAGAAAGACCTCGCGCGAGCCGAAACAGTAGCGAAACGCGTCGCCCGCAAGGCGGTCAAGAGCGCGAAAGCGGCCGCGAAGGCCGCGCCGAAAGTAGTCCGCAAAGCAGTGAAAAAGGCGGTGAAGAAGACTGCGAAAAGGCGTTCTCGCTAACCGCCGAGTAACCGGAAACATAAAATCGCCGCGTCTTACTCCGTAAGACGCGGCGATTCCGTTTCGGACAAACGCATGGCAACTGTGCATCATTTCCAAAGCGGGTAACAATTCGCTATCAGGGCGATGGCGAAGACGAGAAAAACCAGCCCGCTCAGATACGCTCTCTCGTACCTGTCGTGCTGTGCGATGCTTCGGCACGCAAAGACAATAGCAGTGAAAAGGCAACCGCTCCCCAGAATGGGGAAACCCGCCTCATACCCGAGCACAGCCAGTACGAATGACGCGACCAAAAAAGCCAGCACCGACAGCGAGATCAGGATGCCTCGGGAATTCGACACGATCGAGCGCGGATCCGTCTTCTCCAACAGAAAGAGGAAGGCGAGCATCGCCCCGAACATGGCCAGGCACAGCGCGACGAACCACGGCCCCAATCTCCAAGCGTCAACTGCCGCACCGCTCGCCGCCCATACCGTCCCAGTGCTGGATGCCAGAACACCCGACACGTATACTGCCACAAGCATCATCTTCTTCATCTCTCTTCCCTCCCTTTGATTCGTTTCAATGCCGGGCGTGCACTATTGCCAGCCAGGCGGACATCTGCCGAAACACTAGCACTTATTATGCAAAAGTCCAGTTACTCGTAGCGGAGGGCGTCGATCGGGTTCTTGCGCCCCGCCTGGCGCGCTGGATAGATGCCGAACGCGATTCCGGCGATGCCAGACACGGCCAAGCCGAGAAGGACAGCCGAGAGCGGGAACGCGAAGCTCCAGCCGAGCGACGGAGAAAAAGTGCTGATGCCGAGATACACCGCCCCGACCGCCGCAGCGCCGAGCAGTATTCCTATGACACCCCCCGCGAACGTGAGCAGCACGGACTCGATGAGGAACTGCTGCAGGATGTCGCTGTCCGTCGCGCCGACCGCCTTGCGCAAGCCGATCTCGCGCGTGCGCTCCGTGACGGACACGAGCATGATGTTCATGATGCCTATACCGCCGACGAGCAGCGAGATGGACGCGATGGCCGCCAGGAAGAGCGTGAACGTCGAAGTGACCGTACCGAGGATGGAGAGCACGTCCGCTTGCGTCTGTATGTTGAAATCGTTCTTGCTCGAATTGATGATGCCGTGATCCTGCTGCAGGATGAACGTGACGCGCGCCTTCACGAAGTCAACGTTGTAATTCGCGTTCGCCTGCACGATGATCACGTTGAAGTACGAGATGCCGAGGAGCTGCTTCTGCGCGACCGTGATCGGCATCACAACCAGGTTTCCGATGTCTACGCCGAACGCGCCCGTGCCGCCCTTGCTGAGCACACCGATCACGCGGAACGAGACGTTCTTTATGCGTATCGACTTGTTGAGCGGGTCGACGTTATCGCCGAACAGCGACTTGGCCAGGTCTGGCCCGATTACGACGACATGGTTCCCGGAATCGACGTCGCTCTTCGAGAATGTCCGGCCTTCAGAGACCTTTGCCAGGTTGCTGACCGTGAATACGTCCTGCGTGCTCCCCGTGTAGCCGATCGTCTTGTTCGTGTTGCCGTAGACTGCTTCCGCCTGTCCGCGCACCTCGGGCACGGCGTAATCTATCGACGGCTCGCGGGAGAGCGCGTCCGCGTCCTGCTGCCGGAGGCTCGTGATGACGATCCCCTGCGCGGAAGCCGGCGGCGAGAACCCGCTGCCGCTCGGCGCGCCTGGAGTGATGATTATGAGGTTCGACCCGATGCTCTGCACCTGGCCGAGTATCAGGTTTTGCGCCGATTGCCCGATGGACATGAGCACGATCACCGATGATATGCCTATTATGATGCCTAGCATCGTCAGCGCGGAGCGCATCTTGCCGTGAGATAGGCTCCGCGTCGCCGTCTTGAATGCGTCCCGTATCAACATATCATTTGAGCGTCCCGCGCAGGACGTGTTCCGTCACCGCTACGTCGCTTTCCACGAGCCCGTCCTTCATCCGGATGATTCGGTCGGCGAACTCGGCCGTCTGCGTCTCATGCGTGACGAGGATGACGGTACGCCCGCGGTCGTGCAGCGACTTCAATATCTCCATTATCTGCAGCCCGGAGCGGGAGTCGAGGTTGCCCGTCGGCTCGTCCGCGAATATGACGTTCGGTTCGGTAACGAGCGCGCGGGCGATCGCGACGCGCTGCTTCTGCCCGCCCGAGAGCTTCCCAGCTTCGGTATGGAGCTTGTCAGCGAGCCCTACCGCGCGTACCGCCTCTTCGATGAGCGTGCGCCGCTTCGCCGGCAGCGTGTCTGAATATAGGAGCGGCACCTCTACGTTGTCATACACGGACAGCCGCGAGAGCAGGTTGAACGACTGGAACACGAACCCCATATCCTCGTTGCGGACGCGCGCAAGCTCCTGGTCGGTCATGTCGTCGATGCTCTTGCCTTGGAACGTGTACGCCCCGCCCGTCGGACGGTCGAGGAAGCTCAATATCTGCAAGAGCGTCGACTTGCCCGAGCCGGACGGTCCCATGATCGAGATGAATTCGCCTTTTTCTACGGAAAACGTCACCCCGCGCAGCGCTTTCGTCGGCGTCTCTTCTTCCCGGTATTCCTTTTCCAATCCGCGGACGCTGATCATCGCTCTGCCGTTATTTGAGCCCGATGTTTATGACGCGCTCGCCAAGAGTCACGCCGGAGACGACCTCGACGTTCCCGTTCTGGTCGGAGATTCCGAGACGCACCGGTGTGGTCGTGGCCGTCTTCCCAGCGAGCGTCTCGACGAACGTGCCGCTATCGTTCTGTACGATCGCGTACTGCGGAAGGATTAGGACGCCTTCTTTCTCCTTCGTGACGATGTCCAGGTTCGCCGTGAGCCCGCTCTTGAGCCGCGAGTCGGGCTTGTCGAAAGACACCTTGACCTCGTAACTGATGACACCCTGCGAATCCGTCTGCGCCGGAGCGATATAGAACACACGCCCCGCGAACGTCTCGCCCGGGAACGCGTCGAGCGTCATCGAGACGGGATCCCCCATAGCAAGCTTCCCGACGTCCGTTTCAGAAACGCCGGCGTCCACCTCGAACCCGCCGGAGCCGATGATGGACACGAGCGGCGTCCCCGGCGCGGCGAACTGCCCGGCCTTCGCGTCCTGCTGCGTCACGATGCCGCTCATTGGCGCGATTATCTGCGACCCGCGGAGATTCGCCTCGGCGCTCGCGACGCCGGCGCTCGCCTGCTCCACTTGCGCTTGCTGCGCGGCGATAGCCTCCGCGGTCGAGCCCGCTTGCGCGAGTGCGAGCGTGCCGGACGCGCCGACGAGCGCCGTCTTCGCGGTCGTGAGCGCGGACAGCGCTGCTGTCACGCTCGTGCGCGCGGCTGTCACGCTCGTCTGGTACGACACTGCCGTCGCAACTCCGAGCGTGCCGGACTGGGAAGCCATAGTGAGCGCAGCGGACGCATCGTTCAGGAAGGTATTGACGGCGGAGAGCGTCTGCGCCGCTTGTGCCTCGCTCGAGAGCGTGTCGCCAG
>JAKAMJ010000025.1 GCA_021812955.1 bacterium
TCTGCGTAGCCTTGGCGAAGTAGATGGAGGCGCCGCTGGTTTGTCTTCTTTGTCTTGCTTTCTTCTAGTACTCCCGAAGCGAAACCTGCGCGTCGATCTTCTGCGTGAGCTCGAGAATCACCTGGACGGCAATGAGGAGCGCTGTACCGCCCAAGACGAGTGTCGTGACACCCGTGAGCCCCTGGATGATAGACGGAGACACGGCGAGCAGCCCTAGGAAGCACGCGCCCGGAAGCGTGATGCGATTAACGACATTCCCGATGTATTCCTCGGTCTCGCGTCCCGGCCGGACGCCAGGGATAAACGCGCCGGTCTTCTGCAGATTCTCAGCGACTTGGTGCGGCTCGAAGGTGACGGCCGTATAAAAATAGGTGAACAGCACCACGAGCAGGAAATACGCCACGCCATACTTCCACGGGTCGGAGAGAAATGCCGTATACCACGCAGAGATGCCGGCCGCGAACGTCAGGTGCATCGTCGAAAGCATCGAGAAAGCCATCTGTGGCACCAGTAGGAGCGAAAGCGCGAAGATGATGGGAATGACACCCGCTTGCAGGAGGCGGATGGGAAGATATGTCGCCGCGCCCTGCGCCATCGCCGCCCCGCGCATCGCGCGCGCGTACGCGATAGGGATCGAGCGTTCCGCGTCAGACACGACGACGACCGCATACGTCATGGCGAGCGCGAGCACCGCGAACGCGAGATATGCGGGGATGCTCGCGGCAGATGCCGCGAAGATAGTCTCGGAAATGCTCGCGGGCACGCGAGCAAGGATGCCGGCAAGGATGATGAGCGAGACGCCGTTCCCGATGCCGAACTCGGTCACCAGCTCACCGAGCCAGGTGAGGAGCATCGAACCCGCAGTAATCATCGCAACGTCCGTTACGAATATGAACGTGCTCATATTGACAAGCACATGCTGGCTCTCAAGCAGGAACAAGAACCCCGACCCTTGCAGCGCCGCCACGAGGATTGTCAGCAGGCGGCTCCACTGGATGAACCGGGCACGCCCCATCTCTCCCTCTTCAGTGTAGGCGCGCTTCACCTGCGGGAAGATGAGCGTAGCAAGCTGCATGACGATAGATGCCGTGATGTACGGGCTCACGCCGAGCATCACGATCGAGAGGCGGGAAAGCCCGCCGCCTGAAAAGATGTTCATGAGGCCGAAGAACTGGTTGCTCGAGAAGAACGTCGCGAGCGCGCCCTTGTCCACCCCCGGGATCGGGACGACCGAGAGGAACCGGAACGCGGCGAGCGCGGCAGCCAGGAAAATGATGCGCCTCCGGATTTCGGCATCGCCGAGAGCGAGCTTCGCCTTGTGGATGAAAGAGTTAATCATGGATGGTGCCCCCGGCGGCGAGCACCGCAGCGCGGGCCGCAGAAGAGAGCGCGCAATCTTTTATGACTAGCGCCTTGGAAAGCGCTCCCGTGCCGAGTATCTTCACCTCTGGCGCGCGGCCCTTCGAGCGCCGCACGAGCCCTCGTTCGAGAAGCGACCCAGGGGCGACCGTCTCTCCCGCCTGGTACGCCGCTTCGAGCGCCGAGAGGTTCACGCCGGATGGGAGCGTACGATTCGTGCGAACGGTGCGCGCGCGATTCTTTCCGTGCCCGCGCAGCTTGGGGAGTTTCTTGATGAGGTCGCGCATCTCCGGGCGTATCTTATGCCCTGCGCGAGCCGACTGCCCTTTGGTCCCGCGGCCGGACGTCTTGCCGCGCGTACCGCCACGTCCGACCGGCGCGGTCTTCTTGTTCTTAGTCTTCGGGACGAGAGTGTTGAGTTGCATGGTAAAAGGCTATTTCGTGCGCAGCTTCTTCAGCGCGGCGATAGTCGCGCGCGCCGTGGTGAGCTTGTTCTTAGAGCGGGAATGGATCTTCGTGACGACATCCGTAACGCCGGCGAGATCGAGCACGGTACGCACGGCAGAGCCTGCGACGAGGCCGCGCCCGCGCGACGGGATGATCTCGACCGTAGATGACGCATACTTCGCGATGACATCATGCGGGATGGAGCCGGATGCCGTGCGAGGCACGGTGAATAGGCGCTTCTTAGCATCCCTCGTCGCCTTTTCTATGGCGAGCGCCGTGTCGACACCCTTCCCCAATCCCACGCCCACGCGCCCTTTGCGGTCTCCGATTACGACGACCAGGCTGAAATTGAAACGGCGTCCGCCGGCCATGACGCGGGCAACACGCCGAGCGTCTATCGTAACCGAATCAAACTCGCCGCGCTCGCGAGGAGGGCGGGCGCCACGCGCGCCAGGTCGCGATGAGCGGCCGCGGATCGAGCCGCGCGCGCCGGAGCGCGCCGGAGCGGAGCTTGCCGTTTCAGCAACTGCTCCGTGCGCAACGTTCGTCCGTGTCGTTTCTTGTTCCATCGTCGTAGTCATGAGTATTAAAATGCGAGGCCGCCTTCGCGCGCCGCGTCCGCAAGAGCCTTCACCTGGCCGCCATCGCGGTACCCGGCGCGGTCGAACACGACCGCTCCGATGCCCGCCGCCTTCGCCTTCTCGGCGATCGCCGCGCCGACAGCCTTCGCCTGCATCGACTGCGCCCCATTGAACTCGCGCCCGTGCGACGCAGCGAGAGTCTTCCCGACCGTGTCGTCGATAAGCTGCGCGGAGACGAAGCGGTTGCTTCGGTACACGGCAAGACGCGGGCGCTCTGCGGTACCCTTGATTACGGAGCGCACGCGGATATGGCGGCGATCGCGGAGCTCTTTCTTTGTTTTCGGTGCGTGAGTGGTCATAGTGTTCTTTAGACGGCCTTCTTGCCCTGCTTACGGCGGATTACCTCGCCTTCGTAGCGGATACCTTTGCCGAGATACGGCTCAGGCGGCTTCACGCGGCGGATGTCTGCTGCGAACTGCCCGAGAGACTCTTTGCTGATGCTCTCCAGCTTTATGACGTTCTTCTCGACCGTCGCGGAGACGTCTTGCGGGATGGGGAGCATAACCTGGTGCGAGAAACCGACCGTGAGCACGACGTCCTTCCCCTTCACTTCGACGCGGTACCCGACTCCTTCGAGTATGAGCTTCTTCGTAAACGGCGTCTCGACGCCCTGAACCATATTCTTCACATGCGAGGCGAATGTGCCCGTGAGCGCCTTAGCGATGCGCGAGTTGTTCTTCGGCGCGACGGAAACCGCGCCCGCGTCTACTGAGATCTCGACCGCAGGATGCACGCGTTTCGTCAGCGTCCCTTTCGGACCTTTCACG
Source organism: bacterium (assembly GCA_021812955.1). Classification (GTDB taxonomy): domain Bacteria; phylum Patescibacteriota; class Minisyncoccia; order Phycocordibacterales; family Phycocordibacteraceae; genus C7867-001. Next base: position 3,215 of record JAKAMJ010000025.1, read on the forward strand.
GTAAGTACGCCGTGCGCCACAGAGACGTCGGTCTTTCCAGTCGGAGTTGGTTTTTTAGCGAGACGGCTCATAGCATTACCAGATTTCAAACAGATTCTCGCCGCCGACACGCTTCTGGCGCGCCTCCTTGTCTGAGATGACGCCGGCTGACGACGATATGACGCGCGCGCCCGTGCCTCCCTTCACCGTGTGCGCGCCGGTGTGCGGCACGTACAAGCGGCGGCCTGGCTTGCTGATGCGCTTCACGCCGCGGAGCCTCGGCTGGCCATGCTCGTCGTATGCGAGCGCCACGACTATCTCTTTCTTGACATCGCTTCCACCGACCGCTTCTACGTCTGCGGAAACGACAAATCCGAGTTCCTTGAGCTTCTTCGCGATGGCGAGGACATGAGAGGAATACGGGGCCGACACCGTCGGCTTGCCGATAGCCGCTGCGTTCTGCAGGCGGATTATGAAATCTCCGATGCGGTCAGTGGTCATAGGCTACCAGGACGCTTTCTTAACGCCCGGAATCTTTCCCTCGAGCGCAAGCTCGCGGAACTGTATGCGAGAAACGCCGAAAGCGCGCATATACCCGCGCGAACGGCCAGTGATAGAGCACCGGTTCTTCAGGCGGCTAGGAGCCGAGTTCCTCGGCAGCGCCTGGAGGCCGGCAGAATCCCCCGCCGCCTTGAGGGCGGCGCGCTTTGCGGCATACTTCGAGACGAGCTTCGTCTTCTTTGCCATTCGTGCGAGTTGGGATTTCTTTGCCATAAAAATAATAGCTCGTGAGAGCGTAGTCAGAGACTATCAGCGATTCACTCCGGAGTCAACGAGCGGCAGGCCGATGTGGCGCAGGAACGCTTCCGCTTCCGCCTTCGACTTCGCCGAAGTGACGATGGTGATCGCCAGGCCGAACACGTCCTTCAGGTCTTCGTCGCTCGTCTCCGGGAAGATTGTGTTGTCCTTGATGCCGATTGTCATGTTGCCCATGTCATCGATAGCCGTCGCCTTCAGGCCGCGGAAGTCGCGCGTACGCGGGAGCGCGATATGGACGAGCTTGTCGATGAAATCGAACATGCGCGCGCCGCGCAGCGTCACCTGTAGGCCGACCGGATCGCCCTCTCGCACCTTGAATGATGCGATAGACAGGCGCGCCGGGCGAAGCGACGGCTTCTGGCCGGTAATCTTCGCGAGCCGATCCTCGATGAGCTCGATCTGCTTCTTGTCGCGCTTCTTGCCGATGCCGGTAGAGACGACGATCTTCTCGATACGCACGGCCTGCATCGGGCTCGTGTAGCCGAAGCGCTCCGCGAGGACGGGGTACGAGGTTTGCTGTTTTTGTTTGGTGGTAGACATGATTATTTTCCGTCAAGAGCGGACGCGTATTTCGTCGCGGAGACGACTGCCACGTTCGATGCGTCTATAGGGCTCGGGCGCTCCGCGATGTGGCCGACTTGCCCCGCGCGGCCTTTCACATGCCGCTTCGCGATAGCGACACCCTCGACGATCACCTTATTCGCCTTTGGCAAGGCGCGCACGACGACGCCGGTCCGGCCCTTGTCCTTGCCTGTGATCACTTTCACTTTGTCTCCTTTTTTTACATGCATACGAGGATTGGTTATACGACGTCGGGAGCGAGCGCGACGATGGAGTGCCAGCCGAGCGTTGAGAGCTCGCGCGGTACCGGGCCGAATATGCGGTTCCCTTTCGGCCCCATCTCCTTGCCCTGCTTCTCGATAAGTACGACAGCGTTCTCGTCGAAGCGGACATATGACCCGTCCTTGCGCCCGAACGGCTTCGCCTGGCGGACGACGATCGCGCGATAGATATCTTTCTTCTTCACGGCCTTGCGCGGCTCGGCAGTCTGGATGGAGACGACCACCGTGTCGCCGATCTCGGCATACCGGCGCTTGCTGCCGCCGAGCACCTTGAACACGCGCGCGACCTTGCCGCCGGAATTATCTGCAACCTTTACGATGGATTGTGGTTGAAGCATGGTAGTCAGTATCAGCCTATTCGCCCGCTTTCTCTACCGGGACCGTCTTGCTCGCGTCTATTACGAAGCTCTTGCGCTTCGAGACCGGCCTGGTCGCGACGATCGTTACCGTGTCGCCCACCTGCGCGGCGTTGCCCGGATTGTGCGCAAGGAACTTCTTGGAGAGGACGGAATACTTCTTGTACTTCGCGTTCTTCACATAGCGGTCCACACGGACCGTGGCCGTGTCTGTCATCGCCGTCTTCACGACGACTCCGACGAATGCTTGCGGGCGAGATGCGTTGGTTTCCATGGTGTCAGGCGGCTTTAAGCACGCGAGCGTGCCGCTCGGTGAGCACGCGGGCGATAACGGCCCGGAGCTTCTTTGGCGAGTTCGGGTCCTTGGCGCGAGCACCCGTGGCGGCGAAGCGCTCCGTGCGGAGGAGCGCTCGCGTATCCGCGAGGAGCTTCGCGAGCTCTTGGTCGGTCTTCGTGGTCATTACTTCCTTTTTTGCCATACGCGTACGAAAAAAGCAATTATTGGCGCGTTACGACCGCCGTCTTGAGCGGGAGCTTCATCCCCGCCTGGCGGAGATGCGCGCGTGCGATACCCTCCGGCACGCCGTCCATCTCGAAGAGCACGCGGCCCGGGCGCACCTCGAACACATAGTGCTTGGGATCGCCCTTGCCGGCACCCATGGTCACCTCGGCCGGCTTCTGAGTCACCGGGCGGTCAGGGAACACGCGGATCCACAGCTTGCCTGTCTTCGCGGTAGCGCGCGTGAGCACCTTGCGAGCGGATTCTATCTGATTGCTCGTGATGCGGGAAGGCGTAAGCGCCTTCAGCCCGAAAGAGCCGAACGAAACTTCGGTGCCGCGCGTGTCCGGGCGGTTACGGCGCTTCTCGCTCAAGCGCTGCGTCTGCCATTTTCGGTGTTTTACTTTTTTGGGGAATAGCATAAGCGATACGGTTAGCCGCGAGCGGGCGCGTTCTCTGCGGAGCGAGCAGGCGCTTTCTTGTCCTGGTACACGTTGCCGCGGAATATCCAGACCTTGATGCCGATGACGCCGTACGGAAGGTACGCCTTCTCAGTCGCGAAATCTATGTTCGCGCGGAACGCCTGAAGCGGGACGCGGCCCTTCTTGAGCTCTTCCTTGCGGCTCATCTCCGCGCCGCCGAGCCGGCCGGAAATCGCTATGCGCACGCCGTCAACTTCGCGCGCGGCGATGACCTTCTCGATAGTCTGCTTGAGGACGCGGCGGAACGGCATACGCTTCTCAAGCCCTTCGGCGATCATGTAGGCGACTACGGCCGCGTCAGTCTCCGGCTGGCGGATCTCGTTAATGTCGAGTTTGATGGCACGATGGTCGCCAGGCGCCGCCTTGCGCACCACTGCCGCTATCTCTGCGCGCAGCTTGGCGGAATTCTCTCCGGAGCGGCCGATCACGAGCCCTGGGCGCGCGGTCGAGAGGATTACGCGCAGTTCGTTCGCCGAACGCTCGATCTCGATGCTTCCCGTGTAGGTGCCGCGAAGTCGCTTGGCGAGGAACCGCCGGATGGATTCGTCAACTTTTACGTTCTCGCGGTAGTTCTTGGCATCGGCCGCAAACCAGCGGCTCTGCCAGCCACGGATGATGCCGAGGCGATGCGCATAAGGATGTACGGTGTGCGTCATAATGGATTAGGCAAGGGTAACGAGGATGCGGCTTTTCCGGCGGCGGATAGGCGCGGCGCGACCGAACGCGCGCGGCATGTATTTCTTGATCATGCCGGCGCTCTCGACTACGACAGACTTCACGACCATATCCTCCGGAGCCTTGCCCTGCTCGCGCGCGTTTGCCGCGGCGCTCTTGATGAGCTTCTCGACCGGCTCGGCGGCACGGCGCGGCAAGAACTCGAGCGCCTTGAGCGCCGCCGGGACTTTCTTGCCCTTCACGAGGTCGGTCACGAGACGGACCTTGCGCGGGGACTGGTTGTAGCTCTTGAGCGTAGCGTTTGCCATGATTATTTCTTCTTGGCCGGAGCGGGCGAAGCCTTAGCCGCCTTCGCCGACGCTATCTCTGCCTGCTGCTTCTTCGCCTCAAGCTCCTTCTGCATCTTGCCGCCGTGGCGGACGAACTTCTTGGTCGGAGAGAATTCGCCAAGGCGGTGACCGACCATCTCTTCGGAGACCGTGAACTCTACATGCTGCTTTCCATTGTGGACGCCGAACGTGAATCCGATCATCTCAGGACTGATCTGGCTCCGGCGCGCCCACGTCTTCACGACGCCGGCTTCTGCCGGTTTCTTGTCGAGGACTTTCTTCAGGAGCTTGGCGTCCACGAAGGGTCCTTTCTTGAGTGAGCGTGACATGAAAGTAATGAAAAGCCCGCACTGCGGGATATAGGAAAGATACAGGAAGCCGTCTGCAAAGTCAAATGTACCGCTCCGAAACGCCCTCATAAACCCTGCTCCGTTTCAAAACATTGACAATTCTACTTTGTGAGAGCTAGTTCTAGACCGCCCTTGGAAAAGAAGACCGGACTTCATCAGTCCGGTTTTTCCTATCGCTTCAGGCTCTTCAAGCCAAAGAAGCGAACTGCTGTCCCGCGCCCCACACTCGGGAGCAGCTTATCTTGCTCGCCCCGATATGATACCCTCCGCAGCACCATATTGCGTGCACGACAAACGGATCGTCTTCACCCTCCTCGCATTGGAGGTATGCGCCGGCCCATGCGTAGTCCTTTTTTGACTGTTTGTGCGCGAGAAACTGGTGGAAGTGAGCAAGCCGCGTCTTTTGTTCCCTTCCGATTCTGGAGATTACGCCCGGGGCGCCGTATTCGGGCAGATCTTTCGCGGAGACCAGGAGCTTGTACACGTTCATAACTCCCGCCTCCACTCCTGTCTCTGTCCTGTCCAAAAGGGACTCCTTGAAGAACTCCGTCAGAGATCCGATGGAAACTCCGTCTACGGTCCGCCCCTCGACGAACTTCCTCGCTACGACGAATTCCGGCACTGCGACCGTCTGGAGCGGGTAGAGCAGTCTCACTAGCTTCTTGTTGTTCATTACCGCCTCCTTGTCTGGCTGTCTTTATATTCAGGATATGTTATGCGCACAAAGACCAATCCTCTGACTCACATCATTGTCTTGCCCGAGAATGCACTAATTTCCACGCTACGTCAATTAAATTAAAGCCCGAACGAGCGTCGAGTGTTAGCCATGATGGTTGCTCGGACAATCTCTAAATCTTCGCCTCGGAGCTCGGCGATACGAGCGACGACGTCGGCGACAGCGAACGGGTCGTTGCGCTGCCCGCGACGGCTCACGGGAGCCACGTAGGGCGCATCGGTCTCGGCGAGGATGCTCTCGAGCGGAACGGAGCGCACGACTTCGTCGTATTCTCGCGCAAAGGTGATTACTGCCGTAAACGAGATGGTAAATCCTAGCTTGATGAAGGCCCCGGCCTCGGCAAGCCCGCCGGC
>JAKAMJ010000026.1 GCA_021812955.1 bacterium
TCGGTGCGCCTGCGCAAGCAGCATCTCACCGAAACCGCCCGCGCCAAAGCGAAGCGCTAATGCGCCGCCGTTTGGGACAAGGTTTGACCTTGTTCAGAGAAAGATAAAGGCCGGTTCCCAGAATGGGGAACCGGCCTTGCCGTTGGCGGCCGCACGGCGCGTTCTACGCGGCCGAGGGCCCAGAGTCGGGCGTGTCTTCGATTTCGCAGACCTCGAATTCGAAGACGACGACGTTGCGTCGGTATCTCCCGTTGCCGGGGTAGACGTCCCTCCACCACCGGGCCGCCAGGTATTTCCCTGCGGACTCTAGCGCCGTGACTACGGCTGGAATGGGTACGACGAAACCGATTCCTTCCGAAAGATAACCTTCCACGGGAAGGCCTATCAGCGCCTTGACGTGCTCTTGGGCCGAGTGCCTTTCCGGCTCGGCAATGACTCTAATCCTCGCCATCGTTTTCCTCCTCCTTTGTTTTTTGAAATAATTTCTCGGATGCACGATGCGTGAATCCGGTCGCTTTGCATCTGACGTGGACTATATCATCGGCGCGGGAGAAATGCACGCGGCGTCGTTTGCGAGAAGGCCGGGGCGTGGTATAGAGGATTCATATGGCATCGCCCAAGGAGCTTATCGAGAGCATCTTGAAAAAGGCGGACGTGACTATCGGCGGCACGCGCCCGCAAGACATCACCGTGCGCGACGAACGGCTCTACGGCCGCGTCCTGCGCTCCGGCTCGCTCGGGCTCGGCGAGGCCTACCTGGACGGCTGGTGGGACGGGAACGAGCTCGACGCATTCTTCGAGAAAGTGCTCGCCGCGCACCTCGATCGGGCAGTGGAGAAGAACCTCGCTACGGCGCTCGTCGTCGCACGCGCGTTCCTTTTCAACATGCAGTCGAGCAAGCGCGCGTTCGATATTGGCGAGGCGCATTACGACCTCGGCAACGACCTCTACGAGGCGATGCTCGACAAGCGCATGGTCTATACCGGCGGCTATTGGAAGGATGCGAAGACGCTCGACGAGGCCCAGGAGGCGAAGCTCGACCTGGTCTGCAGGAAGATAGGGTTGAAAGAGGGCGATCGCATCCTCGACATCGGTTGCGGCTGGGGGAGCTTCGCGAAGTTTGCGGCGGAGCGGTATGGCGCGACGGTCGTGGGCATCACCGTCTCGAAAGAACAGGCGGAGCTTGCGCGCGAGCGGTGCGCGGGTTTGCCGGTCGAGATCCGCGTGCAGGATTATCGCGACGTGCGCGAGCAGTTCGACCACATCGTCTCGCTCGGCATGTTCGAGCACGTGGGCGTGAAGAACTACAGGACCTATTTCGAGACCGCGCGGCGCTGCTTGAAGGACGGCGGGCTCTTCCTGTTGCACACGATCGGGCAGGGGCCGTCGCACGGCGCGATAGACCCGTGGATCGACCGGTATATCTTCCCGGGCGGCGTGATCCCTTCGGTGACGCACGTGGGGAAGGCGCTCGAGGATACGTTCGTAATGGAGGATTGGCACAATTTCGGCCCGGATTACGACAAGACGCTCATGGTATGGTTCAAGAACTTCGACGCGGCGTGGCCGGCTCTTCGAGAGAAATACGGAGACAGATTCTATCGTATGTGGAAATACTATCTGCTTTCCTGCGCCGGTTCGTTTCGAGCGCGGCACATCCAGCTCTGGCAGATCGTGCTCTCCAAGGAAGGCATCAAGGGCGGGTATCAGTCAGTGCGTTGAAGCGGATAACCCCGCCTCGGTCTGTGGTATCCTATCGTTCAGAGGATAGGAGATCTTTTTAATAACCCACACAAAAGGAGTCGATGCCATGACCATGCCGGAAAGCAGACACGCGAGCCCCAAGAGCAATGTGTGCAGTTTTGCCGATTTTATCGCCAGGAAAAGAGAAGCACTGGAAGTGGAGACGCTCGATAGGATACTCGAATTCAAGAAGAGTATCGAGGAAGGCGGCCAACAAGGCGATAAGGTGATTCTTATTGCTGATGTCGGTACGCCAAAGGGGCGGAAGATAGCGGGGCATTTCTTTCAGGCCTGGTGGGAAATCAGAGGCATTGATAAGGGCGGCGAGCATGCGCGCGGGATAGTCAGGCGCGAGCAGATGCAAGAGCTTCTTTATGCTCTTGAGGATAGCGTGGCGCTCGAGCTTGCGTTCATGGTGGGTACGGTCGTCGTGAGGGCCGACGCCGGCGGGATATTCGTGTTTAAGGCATAGCAAAAGCTGAAGGGCGCGGGTTGGATACCCGCGCCTTTTTGTCCTTGCATCAGCGGTGGAGATGTCGGGAATCGAACCCGAGTCCGAATCTGGCTTTGAAAGCGACTCTACGACGCATAGTCTTGATTAGAGTTTAAGAAAGGGCGCGAGGAATCAAGACGAAACCGCTCCTTTCCGATCCCTTATTTAACCGATCTCGGCGGGAAGCGAGACGGCGATCCTTCAGAAGATTCCGCCCCTATGCTCGGCTGGAGGAACCCGAGCGTAAGGACGTCGCTTGGCGAAGTGCGGTTAGGCAGTCGCGAAAGCGAACGCAAAATCGTGCATACCGTAGTACGGCGACTCCACGCTTGCAAGAGTGTTCTTGGCAAGTTTTGTTTCCTGCGCTTTTGAGTGATTGCAGGAGTGCACTGCGTCGCACGTCTTTCAAAGTACAGACCGTCAAAGCCGGTCACCCCCAGGGAACACATGATACCATCCTGTGCTTTCTGCGAGACTCGAAGCTGGTAATTCGCAAAAAGAGGGTAAAGACTTGGCCTTAGCGGCCCAGAGCGCACTCTTTTTCGGATTACCAGCTTCGGGTTATCTATTTTTCAATACGCGCTCGGTTTCTCGCGAAGCGTCGCGCTTCTTCAGGTCTTCGCGGCGGTCAGATTTGCCTTTGCCGCGGACGATGGCGATGCGCGCCTTCACGAGCCTGCCGGCAGTGTATACCTCAAGAGGGATGATTGTCAACCCTTTCTTCGATTCTTCGACGGCGAGGTGGGCGATCTCTTTCTTCTCGAGCAGGAGCCGGCGCGGGCGCTCGGGGTCGTAGTCCTTCGGGGTGTTCGCCGGCTGGTACGGCGGGATGGTCATGCCGACGATGAACGCTTCGCCGCCGCGCACCACTACGCGCGCTCCATCGAGTGAGCCGAGCTTATCGCGCAGCGATTTCACTTCGCCACCGAATAGCTCGACGCCGGCGGAAAAGGTCTCGACGGTCGAGAATTTCAGCAGGGCTTTCTTGTATTCGACGAGGGCCATATATATAGAGTATACTTCCTTATTATGGCAACCGCACCTCAGAAGAAGCCGGCGATCAAAGCTGGGAAGAAGAAAGGCGCCGCGCCGGAGGCGCGGCGGGCCGGGCCCGGCTTCCGCGGGAAGCCGTCGTTTCTCGGCAATCTCGTGACGACCGTCCTCATATTCCTCTTGCTCATGAGCCTGTATTCGCTCGTGGACGGCTTCATCCAGCCGAACGAGACCATCCCGCTCTCGGCTGTCGCGTCTGACGTGACAGCCGGGAAAGTCAAGTCGATCGTCGTGCATGGCGATTCGCTCGACCTCACGTATGCCGATGGCGTGGTGAAGGAATCGCAGAAAGACCCGTCCGCCGGCCTCCCCGAGACGCTCGCCACCTACGGCGTGACGCCCGAGCAGCTCATGAAGGTGCCGATGACCGTGCAGGGACAGTCCGGTTTCGATTTCTGGTTCATGGCGCTCGCGCCGACGCTTCTGTCGCTCGCGTTCGTCGCGATCCTGTTCTGGTTCCTCACTCGCCAGGTGCGCGGCGCGGGCATGCAAGCGCTCAGCTTCGGTCAGTCGAAGGCACGCGTGACAGATCCGGCCGACGCCGCGCAGCGCGTCACGTTTGCCGATGTCGCCGGCGCGCGCGAAGCGAAGGAAGAGTTGGTCGAGATAGTCGACTTCCTCAGGAATCCGAAGAAGTTTCTAGATATCGGCGCGCGCATCCCGAAGGGCATCATACTGATGGGCGCGCCTGGCACGGGCAAGACGCTTCTCGCGCGCGCGGTGGCGGGCGAAGCAGGCGTGCCATTCTTCTCAATCTCGGGAAGCGAATTCGTCGAGATGTTCGTGGGCGTGGGCGCGAGCCGCGTGCGTGACCTGTTCCAGCTCGCGAAGAAGGCCGCGCCGGCGATTATCTTCGTCGACGAGATAGACGCGGTCGGCCGCGCGCGCGGCGCCGGCATGGGCGGCGGCAACGACGAGCGCGAGCAGACGCTCAATCAGATCCTCGTAGAGATGGACGGTTTCGAGCCGGCCGAGAAGGTCGTCGTTATTGCTGCGACCAACCGCCCCGACGTGCTCGACCCCGCGCTCCTCCGGCCAGGCCGATTCGACCGCCGCGTCACCATCGACCTGCCGGACCGCCGCGATCGCGAGGAGATACTCAAGATACACGCGCAGAAGAAGCCGCTCGGGCCGGACGTGGCGCTCGCGGTCATCGCGGAGCGCACGCCAGGCTTCTCGGGCGCGGAGCTCTACAGCCTCATGAACGAGGGTGCCATTCTCGCTGCACGCGAGAATCGCAACGAGATCACGCAGTACGACCTCATCCGTTCCATCGAGAAAGTGATGCTCGGCCCCGAGCGGAAGTCCCACCTGCTTTCCAAACGCGAGAAGGAATTGACCGCGTATCACGAAGCGGGGCACGCGCTCGTGTCGTCGCTCTTGGAGCACGCTGACCCGGTGCACAAGATCTCGATCATCAGCCGTGGCCGCGCCGCGGGCTACACGCTCAAGCTGCCCTTCGACGATCGCAAGATGCAGTCGAAGAAGCAATTCCTGGACGACATCGCAGCGACGCTCGGCGGCTACGCCGCCGAGGAGCTGCTATTCGACGACGTGACCACTGGCCCGTCGAACGACCTGCGCGTCATCACTGCGCTCGCGCGCGAGATGGTCACCCGCTACGGCATGAGCGACGCGCTCGGGCCGATAGCCTTCGGCGAGCGCGAGCTCGGGCACGAGCCGTATTCTGAAAAAGTCGCGGCCGAGATAGACGCTGAGGTATCGCACATAATCGAAGGGGCGAAGGCTCGCGCGATCAAGGCGATAAACGAGCACCGCGACGCGCTCGACGCTATCGCGAAGGAGCTCATCGAGAAGGAGACGATAGAGCGCATCGAATTCGAGAAAATCCTCCTCGCCAACGGCATCATGCCCAAAAAGCGCGAAGAGGACGAATCCGGCGCTGTATAAGTTTTCCCCAAGCCGAGCGCAACTTTTCTGAGTGCATGTTGTATACTTGGTATACAAAGGTTCACTTATGGCACTTCGCGAAAAGAAATCAGAGGCGATCCGCATGCGCAAAGAAGGCGCGAGTTATAGTCAAATAAAAGAAAAGCTGAAAGTAAGTAAAAGTTCTCTGAGTCTGTGGCTGCATGATATGCCGCTACCAGAGAAGCTGCTACGAGAGCTTCGCGATTGGAACGCGGTTCGCATTGAAAGATTCCAGAATACTATGCGTGGCAAACGTGAAGCTCGGTGGGCAGAGGTTCGAAAGCGTGCGGCAAAAGATATCGGTGAGCTAAATAAAAGAGAGCTCTTTATAGCGGGCTTTTTCCTGTACTGGGGCGAAGGTACGAAGACAGCGGCAGCAAGCACATCGCTCTCTAATACCGATCCAGCAATGATTCGTTTTTTCATGCGGTGGCTCGAATCTCTTGGCGTTTCGAAAGATCGGTTGCGCGTATATGTGCATCTCTACTCAGATATGGATGTGTTCCGAGAATTGAAATATTGGTCGAAGGCGCTCGGATTGCCCTTGTCTTCATTCAGGAAACCGTATATAAAGACCTCGAACCGAAGCGGTCTCTCATATCCGCAAAAGTTCACACACGGTACCTGCAATCTAATATACGAAAATAGGGACGTTTCCGAATATATCAAAATGTCTCTAGATTACATTCGGAGTGAATTTGCGGCAGAGGGTGTATAATTCTGAGACAATGCGCGCGTAGCTCAGTTGGTAGAGCGGTCGTCCTATACACGACTGGTCCCAGGTTCGAGTCCTGGCGCGCGCACCTATGAAAAAAGTATTTGCGGAAATAGGGTTCGGGAATGATACTTTTCTTTCGACTGAATTTGAAGAATGCGAGTACGAGTACCGGATTGCGGAATTTGTCCTGCCAAACAGGATAAAGGAATTATATTTTCGCTTCTGGATACTCAGGCGTGTTTTTATCTTGTCCACACAGTACGGATTCAAACTCAAAAAGAAGGACAGAAATAAATTGAAACTATTATTCGGAATAGGCGGCGAAACATAAATTGAAGTCAGACTTCAATCACGCGCCATTACTCCAAATGCATCTCTTTGTCGGAGGTGGCGGCGCGGAGACGGAGGGCGGGGTGATTTTTGAGGCCGGGGTCTTCAGAGACGACGCGCGCCGCTTCGCGGCGCGCGGCCTCGACGAGCTTGGGGTTCTTGAGCGCCTCCATCGCGATGTCTGAGACGCCCCACTGCCGGCCGCCCGCGAGCTCGCCCGCGCCGCGCAGCGCTAGGTCGTATTCGGCGAGCTCGAAGCCGTCTTTTGCATTGGCAAACGCTTTCATGCGCTCTTTGGTCGCCGTGCCGTATGACTCGGGGAGCGCGAAGCAGTACGCCTGATTGTTTGAGCGGATGACGCGCCCGCGGAGCTGGTGAAGCTGGGCGAGCCCGAACCGCTCCGCGCCTTCGATGAGGATGACGGTAGCGTTGGGGACGTTGACGCCGACTTCGACTACGGACGTGGCCACGAGGATGTCTATGTCGCCTTTCTCGAACCGTCTCATCACGGCCTCCTTGTCGGCCGGCTTCATCTTGCTGTGGAGTATGCCGATTGACGCTTCGGGGAACACTTCTCTCTGGAGCCGTGCGGCCTCGGCAGTGACCGACTTCGCCTGGAGCGCGAGCTCTTTCTGCGGGTCTGGTTCGTCGATGCGCGGGCAGATGACGTATGCCTGGCGGCCCGCAGCGAGCTCGGCGCGCACGCGCTCATAGGCCTCTTCGCGCCTCTCGTGGCCGAGCACTTCGGTCTTGATCGGCTTGCGGCCGCTCGGCATCTGGTCGAGCAGTGTGAGGTCGAGATCGCCGTAGAGGGTTAGCGCGAGCGTGCGCGGGATTGGTGTCGCGGTCATCGACAGCAGATGGGGCGCAGTCGCGCTCTTGGTCGATAACTTCTGCCGGTGTGAGACGCCGAAGCGGTGCTGCTCGTCGATGATGGCGTAGGCGAAATATCTGAACGCGAGCGACTTCTCGACGAGCGCGTGCGTGCCTATGACGACTGGGATCGTGCCCTCGGCGACACGCTTCTTGAACGCGGGCTTCGAGATTTTTGCGGATTCTTCGTAACGAACTTTGGAAGGGAACACGCGGCACTCGCTGCCGGTGATGAGGCCGATTGGGATTGGGTGATCTTTGAAATAGGAGACGAAGGTGGAGAAATGCTGCTTAGCGAGAATCTCGGTGGGGCACAGATAGGCGACCTGGAGCGTGCCCGCGATGCGGCCCTGGGGGAGCGACGTGGCGACCAGATACGCGGTCGCCGCCGCGACCGCTGTCTTGCCCGAGCCCACGTCGCCCTCGAGCAGGCGGAGCATCGGGTGCCGCTGCTCGAAGTCGGACACGATCGTGTCTATGGCATTCTGTTGCGCCGATGTTGCGGGGAACGGGAACGAGCCGATGAAGCCCGCGAGCGCGGCTCGGTCGACGGCCACAGGCAGCGCATTCTCGGCGAGGTGCTCGCGCCGGCGTTGCTGCATCACCACCTGGAGCGCGAAGATCTCTTCAAAAGCGAATCGCTTTCGTGCGCCTTCGTAGTCCGCGCGCCGGCGCGGCCTGTGGATGAACACGAGCGCGGCGGCGAGCGATGGCAGCTTGTATCGCGCGAGGATGTCGGCGGGAATCGGGTCCTCGATCTGTTCGTGCGCGCCAGCTTCAAACGCTTTCTTCACCGCGTGCGTGAGCCAGAGCGATGACACGCCCTTGCTCTCCGGATAGACAGGATACAGTCTGGACAAGTCAGACTTGTCCAGATTTTGGACAAGTCTGACTTGTCCATTGGTGAATAGGGAGGTGTGAATGTCCTCGGGTGCGACGGGTGACTTATCTATCTCCGGGTTCGCGAGATATATTTTCGCACCTTCGCCAGCGATGCGCCCGCTCACTTTTACCTGCATGCCGTCGTGGAGAGACTTCGCGATGTACGGCTGCGAGAACCACGTCATCTTGATTCGGCCTGAAGCGTCTTCGAGCCACGCCTCGGCAATCGGGCGGCGGCTCTTCCAGGTCTTGCGCACATCCGGCTTGCGCACAGTGCCGTACAAAGTCACTTCTGCGCCGGCGGTTACGCCGGCGATCGTGCCCGTCGGCCCGGCGTTCTCGTAGCGGGCGGGGAAGTGGTACAGCAGGTCGCGTATCGTCCGTATGCCGAGCTTCGCGAGCGCCCGCTGCTGCTCCGGTTTTAGTCGTGTAAAATGCCTCTCGACCAGGTCGCCATGGTTCATGAGTGTAGTATACTGTGATCATATGACCAC
>JAKAMJ010000027.1 GCA_021812955.1 bacterium
CCGGCGTCCTGATACCTGAGCACCGCCAGGCTGGCGTCACTGGAGTCGTCGTGAAGACCTCCGCCGGAATGGCATTCCGCATCCCGCTCGTATCCATCGGCAATATCAACGCGACGCTCAAGACGCTGAAAGAAAAAGGCTTCTGGACCTACGGCCTCTTGATGGAGGGATCGACGGCGCTCGGTTCCGAGGCGTTCGACGTACCGGCGGCGTTCGTAATCGGCAACGAGGGCGCGGGCATCCGCGAGAAGACGCTCGATGCGTGCGACATCTCGCTCTCGATACCGATGCACCAGCGCACCGAATCGCTCAACGCCGCCGTCTCCGCCGCGGTCGTATTCTACGAATGGAGCCGCAAGCACCCGGAGCACCTTTCATAATGGCGAAAGAATTGCACTACGACCGACACCTCACTTCCCTTCCCTGGAGCGATTACGAGCTCCTCGACTCGGGCGAGAATATGAAGCTGGAGCGCTTCGGCGAAGTTATCGTCGCGCGCCCGGAGACGCAAGCGCTGTGGAATAAGCTCCGCCCCGAGCTCTGGAACAAGGCGCACGCCGTGTTCGCATTCCGCGACAAACGCGGCGGGTGGGACGTGCGCAAGCCGATTCCAGAGTCGTGGGAACTGGCGTGGGATGATACCCGCTTCACTGCAGCACTCACCGGATTCAAACACACTGGCATTTTCCCCGAACAAGCACCGAACTGGGCGTGGCTGCGCGAGCGCCTAGGCGGAAATATCGAAGTCAGACTTCCCTACAATTTAGGGAAGTCTGACTTCGATATTTCAGCACCCAGAAAAGTGCTGAATCTTTTCGGATACACCGGCATCGCGACCGCCGTCGCTGCGCGAGCGGGCGCGCACGTCACTCATGTGGACGCCTCGAAGCAGTCGCTCGACTGGGCGCACGACAACGCGCGGCGCTCGCTGGTGAGCGAAGACGCTATCCGCTGGATGCTCGACGACGCGCTCGCGTTCGCCAAGCGCGAAGCGCGGCGCGGCGCGGAATACGACGGCGTCATCCTCGACCCGCCTGCGTTCGGTCGCGGCGCGAAAGGCGAGGTGTGGAAGATCGAAGAAGCGCTTCCCGAGCTGCTCGACACGCTGCGCGAGATACTCTCTGACGCGCCAGGTTCGTTCTTCTTACTGAACGGATACGCGGCTGGCTACGCCAGCCGCGCTTTCGCACAAGCCGTCGAGAGCACCTTCGGCAAAGTCGACGGCGAGAGCGGGGAGCTTTTCATCCGCGAATCTTCTTCTGAGCGCGTCATCCCCGCCGGCATCTATGTGCGCTTCGTGCGATAAGCGGTACACTACGCTCATATGCATGAACACCATAAAGAGATAGCGGTCCTATACCACGGCGGCTGCCCCGACGGCTTCGGCGGAGCGTACGCCGCATGGAAGAAATTCGGCGACACGGCGGAATATATCCCCGTCAAATATGGCCTTCCCGTCCCCGACGGGCTCGCCGGCCGAAAGCTGTACTTCGTCGATTTCTGCTACCCTAAAGAGATCATGGAGCCGATCATCGCGGCGGCCGCGTCTGTCACGGTGCTCGACCACCACCTCGGCAACAAAGAAAATGTCGAGAGCATGCCCGAGTACCGGTTCGACGAGAACCATTCCGGCGCGGTAGTTGCGTGGGGTTATTTCCACCCGGGCATGCCGGTACCGGCTATGCTGAAATACGTCGAGGACGGCGACCTGTACGTCTTCAGGCTGCCCGACTCGCGCGCGATGCTTTCATACATGTATGCGCAACCGTTCCATTTCGACACGTGGGACGAGCTCGCACGAAAGATGGAGAGCGAGACGGGGCTCGCGGAGATCCTCAAGACCGGCAGGATCTACGCCGAGCATTTCGCCATCCTCGTCGAGCAGATTGCCAACAAGGCGGTTCTCGTGTCGTTTGAAGGCTACGAATGCTACCTCGCGAGCGGCGCGCAGATGTTCACGTCGGATGTCGGGAACCGGCTCGCGCGCCTGAAGCCGCCTATCGGTATCATCGCAAGCCTGCACGGAGATGTCCTCAACGTATCGCTCCGGAGCGACCCGAGTATAGACGTGTCGGCTATCGCGCGGAAATATGGCGGGAACGGGCACCCGCATGCAGCAGCGTTCAGGCTCAAATGGGGCGACACGCTCCCCTGGACGGTCATCAAGCACGATGCGAATCCTCTCGATTGAAACCAGCTGTGATGAGACGGCCATCGCGATAGTCGAGGCGGCAGGCGACGAGCAAGCTGCGCAGTTCCGCGTGCTCGGCAATGCGCTCATCTCGCAGATAGACATACACAAAGAATACGGCGGCGTCTTCCCGGCGCTCGCCAAGCGCGAGCACGCGAAAAACCTCGTGCCAATACTCGAAGCGGCGCTCGAAGAAGCCGAGATGCTGCGCGAAGATACGCAGGCCTGGAGCGAAGAGACGCGCGACAAAATCGCTGCGATTTTGTCGCGCGAACCCGGCCTCGCCGAAGCATTCTTCGATTTCGTCGGAGAATGCGAGCCACCCGCCATCGACGCCATAGCAGTCACCGCCGGCCCTGGGCTCGAGCCGGCGCTCTGGGTGGGGGTAAACTTCGCACGGGCGCTCTCGCTCGCGTGGCAGAAACCTGTCGTCGCGGTGAACCACATGGAGGGCCACATCATGGCCGCCCTCGCCAGTCGAAACGATTCGGAGAAGTCAGACTTTAAGAATTCAAAAAAGTCTGACTTCCTCGAATCGTCCGTCACCGATCGACTTGGAATAAAGGACGTGAAGATGCCGGTGCTGGCATTGCTCATTTCCGGCGGGCACACCGAGCTCGTGCTCATGGAAAACTGGCTTGAATACAAGCTGGTCGGCCGGACGCTCGACGACGCGGTCGGCGAGGCGTTCGACAAAGTCGCGCGCATGCTCGGACTCCCCTACCCGGGCGGCCCCGAAGTCTCGCGCCTCGCCGAACAGCTTCGCGAATCAGAATCCGTGAAGTCAGACTTCAAAATGCATTCTAGAAGTCTGACTTCTGGATTCGCGCTGCCGCGGCCGATGATAAACGACGCGACATGCAATTTTTCTTTCTCTGGACTCAAGACTGCCGTGCTTACGCTCCTGAAGAAAAATCCGGAAATGTCAAACCAGGAGAAACAGCACATCGCGCACGAATTCGAAAATGCAGTAACCGAAGTCCTCTGGAAAAAGACAGAACGCGCCCTCGAAGACTCGGGCGCGCAAACCCTCGTCATCGGCGGCGGCGTCTCCGCCAACACGCACATCCGCCGCTTCTTCCGCGAACGGCTGGACACTACGTGTCCAGCCGTTGAGTTCCGGATTCCGTCGGCAGCGCTCTCGACCGACAATGCCATCATGATCGCCCTCGCTGGCTTCTACCGCGCGCGCCGCGAAGAGTTCTCCGCCGACCTCATCGCCAACGGAAACCGCTCGCTCTCATAACTCATATTTGCTATATTTTAGGCAATGGATGAGAAATTTCTGAAGCCCTACGACCCGACCGCGACCGAGGGTCGTATCTATGCCGCATGGGAAAAGAGCGGTCTTTTCAACCCCGACGAGTGCGTGAAGCAAGGCGCCACCCCAGCAGACGCACCGACCTATTCAATCGTCCTCCCGCCGCCGAACGTCACCGGCCGCCTCCACATGGGCCACGCGCTCATGCTCGCGGTCGAGGATTCGTTCGTCCGCTATAAGCGCATGCGCGGCTTCCGCACGCTCTGGCTGCCGGGCACCGATCACGCTGCCATCGCGACGCAATCGGTCGTCGAGAAGCAGGTCAAAAAGGAAGAGGGCAAGAGCCGCCACGACCTAGGGCGCGAGGAGCTGCTTAAGCGCATCGAGGCGTTTGCTGCGCAGAGCCACGACACCATAGTGAACCAGCTGAAGACGATGGGAGCGTCGCTCGATTGGTCGCGCGAGGCGTTCACTCTCGACGAGAAGCGCAGCCGCGCCGTGCGCACTGTCTTCAAGCGCATGTACGACGCCGGCCTCATCTATCGCGGCATGCGCATCGTCAACTGGGACCCGAAGGGCCAGACGACCATCTCAGACGACGAGATCGTCTACGAAGAACGCGCCGCGAAGCTCTACACGTTCCGCTATTCAAAAGACTTCCCCATCCCAGTCGCAACCACGCGCCCAGAGACCAAAGTCGGCGACGTGGGCGTCGCCGTGCACCCCGACGACGCTCGCTACAAGGAATTCGTCGGTAAAGAATACGACGCCGTCTTCTGCGACGTGCCGATCCACATCAAGGTCGTGGCCGATAAGGAAGTCGACCCAGCCTTCGGCACCGGCGCCGTCGGCCTCACGCCGGCGCACAGCAAGATCGACTGGGAGATAGCCGATAGGCACGAGCTCTCGCACGAATCGGTCGTGATAAACGAATACGCGAAGATGACGGTCAGCGGGCGGCTCAATGGGAAGAAGACCGCCGAGGCGCGGGGTATCGTCGTCGACTGGCTCAAGAGCGAGGGGCTCTTCGAGAAAGAAGAAGATACCGTGCAGAGCGTCGCTACCGCAGAGCGCACGGGCGGTGTCATCGAACCATTGCCGAAGCTCCAGTGGTGGGTCGAGGTGGACAAGGAAGTGCCTGGCCGCGGGAAGACGCTCAAAGAGCTCATGCTCGAGCCGGTGCGCTCGGGAGCAATCAAGATCATCCCTGAGCATATCGAGAAGACCTATTACCACTGGATCGAAAATCTCCGCGACTGGTGCATCAGCCGGCAGATCTGGTACGGGCACCGTATACCTGTCTGGTACCGCGGCGAGGAGATCGCCGTCGGAGAGGCGCCCACGGGCGATGGCTGGGCGCAAGACGAGGACACGCTCGACACCTGGTTCTCCTCCGGCTTGTGGACATTCTCGACACTCGGCTGGCCGGAAGACACCGAAGATTTCCATACCTACCACCCGACCGATCTGCTCGAGACCGGCCCCGACATCATATTCTTCTGGGTCGCACGCATGATACTCATGACCGAGTTCACGCTCGGAACCATCCCGTTCAAGACGGTGTACATCCACGGCCTCGTGCGCGATGCGCAAGGGCGCAAGATGAGCAAATCGCTCGGCAATAATATGGACCCGCTCGATGTGAAAGCGAGGTTCGGAGCCGATGCGGCACGCATGGCGCTCATCGTCGGCAACACGCCGGGCACAGACATGCGCATAAGCGAAGACAAGATAAAAGGCTACAGCCGCTTCGCGAACAAGCTCTGGAACATCGCGCGGTTCGTGCTCGAACATTCTGATACCCCGATGATCCGCGACATGCAAGAGCTGGAGCGATACGGCATTTCTCAGCTGGTAAAGGAAGTTACCGACGACATAGAGAATTATCGCGCGTATCTCGCCGCCGAGAAGGTTTATCACTACATCTGGCACACCTTCGCGGACAAGATCCTTGAAGAGAGTAAAAAGGACGAGACTATCCAATCCGACCTGTATTCCATCCTGCTCGTCTGTCTCAAGCTACTCCACCCGTTCATGCCGTTCGTCACCGAGGAGATCTGGCAATCGATGCCGGCCAAAGACGCGAGATTCCTGATGGTGTCGCGGTGGCCGCAGCCTGAGTAGTAACAGATTTCGGGCAGGCTGCCCGAAATCTGTTGCCACGAGGGCTGGTATACTAGTATCAATGACCCTCGCTACGCTCGGCTACGCATTCCTCGGCGGGATCCTTCCCGCATTCATCTGGCTCTATTTCCTCCTCCAGGAAGACGCGCGGCACATGGAGCCGAAAGCGCTGCTCGCGCTCGCGTTCATCGCCGGAATGGCGGCAGTCCCGATCGCCGTACCGCTCGAACAGTGGGCGTCTGCCGCCCTCACGAGAGACAGCGCGGGCAATCTAGCTGTCCTCGCCGCATGGGCGCTCATCGAAGAGACTCTCAAATACGGCATGGCCGCGGCGTTCATACTCTGGCGCCCCATCGTGGACGAGGCACCTGAATACGTCATTTACATGATCACCGTCGCGCTCGGCTTCGCTGCGGCGGAGAACATGCTCTTCCTAGTCGAGCCGATCTCCGGCGGCAGCTTGGCCTCGACCGTCTTCACCGGCGATGTCCGCTTCATGGGCGCCATGCTGCTGCACGTGTTCGCTTCGGCGCTCATCGGGTTCGCGCTCGCATTCTCGCACGACGGCGGCCCGGCGGCACGTGTCACCGCCGCCGCAGGCGGACTTATCCTCGCCATCACGTTGCACACCGCGTTCAACGCGCTTATCATTACGGAAGGTACTTCGACCACGTTCGCGGCCGTGACGCTCGTGTGGGTCGCTGCCGTAGTCTTCTTCGCGACTTTCGAGGTGCTAAAATTTTTCCAGTACCGTAACCTTCCCGAATAATCCGTACCGACCATGACCACAAAACGCTCATTCTTCGAACGCCTGTCCGGCAACGCTGCCGTAGACGATTTCGACGCCTTCGATGACGAGCTCGTCTCGCGAGCTCCATCTCAGCCAGACGTACGGCGCAGCATCGCGAGCGCTGCGATGCCGTCCCCTTTTGATGACGACACTTCGAAGAGCGAAGGCCAGCTCCCCGTAGACGTCCACCAGACCTCGAGCGATATCATCATACGCGCGTTCGTCGCCGGCGTCCGGCCAGACGAGCTCAACATTTCCATAAGCCGCGACATGGTAGAGATAGCAGGCACCCGTTCAGAGCGCGAGCAGGTATCCGGGCCGGATTATTTCAGCCGCGAGCTCTTCTGGGGGTCGTTCTCGCGCACGATAATGCTACCGCAAGAAATAGACGTAGACGCATCATCCGCGAGCGCGAAAGACGGCCTACTGACGCTCATCCTCCCGAAGCTCGACAAGGCCAAGCAGACGAAGCTCAAGGTGAAGGCGGGCTAAAGCACCCAGGAACGCGCGCCGGCTTCGCCGGCGCGCGTTTCCCTCTTCCTGGTGCTTGGAGGCGGGCTCGAACCGCCGACCCTTCCCTCTTCAGGGGAATGCTCTACCAACTGAGCTATCCAAGCATTTCCGGCGCGCTAAGGCGCCTTCTGAGAAGAGTTTATCAGCTTTTGCATTTCAGCGAAAGTCGGGAGCCCGAAGGGGCCGGTGATAGGCACGCCGGTCACTACGGAGAACCTGGCGATCATCGGCTGCACATATTGCTGATACAAGTAGAGCGGCGTCACTATGATGAAGATCCATATCACGATCCTGATGAACGCGCTCACCCACTGCCCGCGCCGTATCGCGCGAAGCATATCGTGATTGTCTTTCACGAGCGCGTGGATCTCATCCAGCTCCCGCCTCAATTCCGGGTCCATACGGCTCCAGTATACCGCACTTTTGTGCCCCCTCCAGGAGTCGAACCTGAATCAGCTCGTTAGGAGTGAGCCGTTCTATCCATTGAACTAAAGGGGCGATATGAAAAGAGTACCACAAAACGCAAAACGCGCGGCGCCTTCGGCGCCGCGCGTTTTGGGCACCCCTTTTCGTATTACGCCGCGATGCCAAGCATCGAGGAGATCCGCTCCTGGTCGAATCCGATTATCATCTCGTCGCCGATGAAGATGACCGGTACGCCCATCTGACCAGACCGGTGCACCATCTCCTGGCGCTTCTCGAGATCGCTCGCCACGTCATAATCCGTATACGCGACGCCGTGATCCTTCAGGAAGGCCTTGGCGAGCTGGCAGAAATGGCACGTCGGGGTGCTGTAAATGGTGACTGTTTTGTCCATGTGTTTATTTTATTACCTTACCGAGCCAGTATACCACTATCGGTTATCCACAGGAACGCTTGGTGCGGAATACGAGAATCGAACTCGTGCCTATTGCTTGGGAAGCAACTGTTCTGCCACTAAACTAATTCCGCAAAGTAATTCTCTAATCTCCGTTTCAAGAACCCTCTTCCGAATCCTGTCTTTAGCTGCAATTCTCTTTTCTGAGCGTCTTGTTTGTTAAGACACGCCTCATAATACACCAGAGTAACTTCATCGAACTTCGAGGTTGTCTTCACCTTCTTCGCTTTATGCATTTTTACCCGTTCTCGAAGATCACTTGTGAAGCCGATGTACAAATCTTCGTCGAGTTTGTCACTTTTACAGAGCAGGACGTAAGTGTAGTACATATCTTGCTTCTAATTCTACTCCGCCAAAAGCTCGGAAGCATTTGGGCGGACCCGCCCCAATGGCGCTTCTGAGCGCCTTTTGGCGGGCACTAAACTAATTCCGCTTCTGCTTCGTATTGAAGTCGAACTTCAATACGGACCTACCAGAACCAATGCAAGACCCGTTGCCACCAGGACGGCGCTGGCGCGGGAGTCGTGGTTGCCGGGGGTACCAATACGATAACCTCTTCTCCTGGACGCGCAACCCCGAACGCCGTCCGTATCGCAGAATCCTGCCCGCGCGCGGTCGAG
>JAKAMJ010000028.1 GCA_021812955.1 bacterium
ACATATCTGATGCATAAGCACGGGGTAGGGTGGAGGCTTGGAACGTCTCAAGTGTATACGCGCGGACAGAAACAGCCGGTAATCGGGTTTCAGCAACGGTGCATTCAGGAACATGCAGACGAAGCGTGGATCGTGGGCGTGTTCGACACTCAACAGGAGGCTCGCGTGCGCGAGTGCTTGCTTTCGCTCGAATATCAATTGCCGACAATCCCGTTCGTGGCACGGAAAGGGGGTGGTTTGAACGGTTATGTGCACGATCAGGACGCGATCAATCGTATTTTTGCGTCATTTGACACGGACTCGGCTGCGCGGAGACTCCTCGCGTCCGAGGGATTGTCTCTTGAGTATCCGCATCATCCCGCACAGGGAGCAGACAATCGGCGCAATGCGGTGCTAACTCTCTGTGGCGATCGTCGCGGGGCGACGCCGATGCACCGCATCGCTATGGTCGGAAAAGATGCGGAGACGGCTGGCAGGTTGCGTGCATCTGGGTTTTCGGTGCGTAGCGCGAAGCGTGGCTCAGAGAGTTGGCGGTTCGAGACTTCATATAAGGAGTACGGGCGCGCTCTTGACGACGCGCGCAGGATTCGGAAGGCGTTGCCGGACGTGCGACTGGTGCAGATGGCGCTGCTTGGCGGGCAGAAAAAGAATCTGCGCGCGGGGAATTCGCTTCCATTCTTGCCGGCCGGGTCGGTGCGCCGCGGAATGGCGTTGTTTAGCGGCGACGCGCGATGGGATGTCGTAGAGAATGTCGAATATGTGCGCGGTGGCAAGCGCGTATATGACCTCGACGTGGAATATACGCATAATTTTATCGCCAATGACGTGACGACGCACAACTGCATCTATGGATGGAGAGGAGCAAAGATGGAGAACATCCTGAATTTCGACAAGAAGTATCCGGAGGCGCAGACGATAATCCTGGAACGCAACTACCGTTCGACGAAGACGCTCGTCGACGCGGCGAATGCGGTCATCGTGAAGAACAAGAACCGGAAAGCGAAGAGCTCGACGACTGAACAGGGCGCAGGCGAGCCTATCGTCCTGAATATCGCGGGAAGCGCCGAAAGCGAGGCGCACTGGGTGGCGCAGAAGGCGCGAGAGCTCATCGGTAATGGCGAGAAGCCGGAAGAGATAGCGATACTCTTCCGGACGAACTTCCAGTCGCGCGCGCTCGAGGAAGGGTTGCTCCGCGCAGGAGTGCCGTACAAGCTTCTTGGCACGAAATTTTTCGGACGCAAGGAGGTGAAGGACGTGCTCAGCTGGATGCGGCTCGCTATGGACCCCTCAAGGGAGGCGGACAAGATGCGCGCGGCGGCTTCGCCGCCGCGCGGCATCGGCGCGGTCACGCTCGGGAAGCTCGCCGCAGGCCAACGCGCGACGCTTGGCGCGGCAAACCTGGCCAAGGTCGAGGCGTTCGAACGGACGATCAGCGATCTCGCTGCTGCGGCGGAAACGTGCGTGCCGTCCGAATTCGTGAAGCTTGTCATCGAGAAGAGCGGGATGCGGCGCGCGCTCGTCGACGAGGGGACCGAAGAAGACCGCGAGCGTTTCGAGAACATAGAAGAGCTCGCGTCGGTAGCGGCGCGCCACGATGGCGCCAGAGGAAGGGAAGGGGTTGCGCTCTTCCTGGCCGAGTCAGCGCTTGCGGGCGACCAGGACGAGCTCGACCAGGGGGAAAAGTCCGGAGTGGGGCTCATGACCGTCCATGCGGCCAAAGGGCTCGAATTCGACACGGTCTTCGTGACCGGCATGGAAGAGGGGCTGTTCCCGCACGTAGGCATTGGCGACGGGAAGCGCGACGAGGAAGAAGAGCGGCGGCTGTTCTATGTCGCCGTGACGCGCGCTCGGAAAAGGCTGTTCCTTACGCTCGCACGCGTCCGCAAGATCTATGGCAGCGACACGTACGCCGAGCCGTCTTCCTTCCTTTCCGACCTCGACGAGTCGCTCTTGCAGCGCGACGAGCCGGTGGCAGGCGGATTCGTCTCCGCGCGCGAGCGAGCTAAGTCGCTCCTGGGTGACGATATAATATGGTGACCATGGCGCGCGCCAAAAAAGAATTGGGGCAGAATTTCTTGATGCATGCGCGCATCGCGGAACGGATCGCGAAGACCGCCGGCATCGAAGGGAAGACCGTGTTCGAGATCGGCCCCGGGACTGGCATGCTCACTCGGGAATTGCTGAAGCTCGCGCGGAAAGTCATAGCACTCGAAGCGGACGCGGAGCTATTTGATGGACTGCGGCGCGATTTCGCCGGCGAGATCGCGGCCGGCCGGCTCGAGCTCATAAAGGGCGACGTGCGCGCTTTTGATATCGACTCGCTCACGAAGGGATACGCGCTCGTCGCGAACATCCCGTACTACCTCACGGGCGAGATATTCCGGAAATTCCTCGAAGCGGATAACCAGCCCGCGAGCATCACGCTCTTGGTGCAGAAGGAAGTCGCAGAGCGCATCGCCCGTTCGGCAAAAGAGAGCGTCCTCTCGCTCTCGGTGAAAGCGTACGGGACGCCGCGCTACGAATTCACCGTCCCGCGAGGCGCTTTCAGCCCCGCCCCGAATGTGGACTCGGCGGTGCTCAGTGTCCGCGAGGTATCGAGAGATCATTTTCAGGAAAGGTTAACTTCCAGGGGCGTGAGCGAGACGGAGAAGATGTTTTTCAGGCTGTTGCATGCGGGATTCGCGCACAAGCGCAAATTCGTGCGGAAAAACCTGGCGGACGCGGGGCTTCCGGCCGGCGGTCTACCCGAAAAAGCGCGCGCCGAAGACGTGCCGCTTCCCGAGTGGCTCGCGCTCGCGCGCGAGGGCTGACATATCACCACGCTCGCGCGTATAGCGCCTCTGGCGATGCTATACTGACAAGCGATGGGGGGAAGCCTTTCCGGACATTGGCGGGTGATCGCGGCGGTGCTCTTTTCGGCCGTGCTCGTTTCGGGTGCGTATGTGCTCGCGCGAGGGTTCGGGAGCCCGCCGGTCGCACGGGCTTCGACGGAAACGGCGCTTCTCCAGTCTCTCGCGACGAAAGATTCCGACCATGACGGCCTGCCAGACTGGGAAGAGGCGCTCTACGGCACGGACCCGCACAACCCGGATACGTTTCATCTGGGCATGACGGACGGCGAGGCCGTCGCGAAGGGGCTCATCGTGCCTAAGGCCGTCGCAGACGTGCCAGTTGCATCGTCTTCCCCCGCTACGCTAGACGCGTACGGCCTCCCGCAAGCGCCAGCAGACGGCACGCTCACGGCGCAATTCGCGCAAAGCTTCTTCACCTCCTATCTCGCCGCCAAGCAGAATGCAGGAAGCGCGGACCTCTCAAGCGCGGACTTGCAGAATATCGCGACCCAGGCGGTCAACCAGCTCGCGTCTTCCGTCAAGCCGGCTCCCGATTTCAAGACTGCCGCCGATTTGACGGTTTCCGGTTCCGGCCCGGACGCGCTCAGGGCGTTTGCCGTGGATGCCGAAGCAGTGCTTGCCAAGAATACGAGCGACGGCACGGAGACTGACATCGACTACCTAAAGGCCGAGCTTGAGCAGGGCGATACGTCTGCGGTTCCGCACATCGTATCCATCGCGAAGATGTACCGCGACTCCGCTACCGGACTCGCCGTGCTGCCGGTGCCGCAAGAGCTCGCGGCCGCCGATCTCTCGCTCTTGAACACGCTCATGCGCTTGAGCGAGATAGACTCCGACTTCGCCCGGGTCGAGGACGACCCGCTCACGGCGATACTCGCCTTGCAGCAATACGCGCAAGTGACGCAGTCGCTCGGGAAGGCTTTTACTGATATCGGCAACGTCTACGCGAAGGCGGACGTCGTCATCCCGAAGGGCGCGCCAGGCGCGTCGTTCGTGAACATGATAGCGGACGTAAAGGCTGCCAGCCCAGCGCCCGCCGCTAAGCTATGAGCGCCAAGCCTTTCACGCACGTACTTGCTGCCATACTCGCGGTTGCGATTTTGACGCCCGCGACGTTTTTCATTGCACCGCCAAAGGTGAACGCTCAATATGCCGTGCATGTGGTGGGAGACACGTCCCCGACGTCTTTCACAACGGCGGCTAAGACTACTATTACCGCTATACAATCGACGCTTACGCGAGTGAGCGCCGCAACGAGCGCCTGGGCTGCGCAAGCGGACTGGGTGTATCGCTATGTGCTGCAACCGCTCGCGTTCATCATGTCCGGAAAGCTCATAAAGGCTATGACAGCGAGCGTCATTTCCTATGTAATCGGCAAAGCGAACGGTACGGGCGTCCCGCAGTTCGTAGTCGACGTGCAGAAGTCCATGCGCGGCGTGGCAGACGGCGCGGCGCTCGCATACTTGAAACAGATAGGCAACACGGGCTCGCCGTTCTCCGGCTCGCTCGAATCGGCGCTCAGGGATCAGTACCTGGGCGACACGAGCCTGTCTGGCATGTGGGCGCAGAACATGTGCACCTTGAACGCGACTTCGATACCGTCCTATGCGCCCGATTATCTCACCGGAAACTGGTCGCACGGCGGCCTCGCGGCGTGGTTCGCGCTCACGACGCAGCCGCAGAACAATCCGTTCCTGTTTTATCAGAATGCGCAGAGCCAGATGGCTACGGTCGTCGGGCCGGGCGTCGGCGGTGTTACAGGGTCGCGCATGGCGCAGCTCGGATGGGGTAACGGATTCCTCTCGTGGTGCGGGCCGGCGACAGACGCAAGCGCGGTTTCCGGAGACGGCGTCAACCCGACGGATCCGTGCATGCAGAACGGCGTGCTCGGCCAGATCATGACGCCTGGCTCGGTCATCTACTCGACGCTCGACAAGGTGCTCGGCGCGCAGCAGGACCAGGTCGTGCGCATGGGAGACGTGAGCGGGCAGGTGAACAGCATCCTCGGGAACATCGCGACCGTCTTCAACACTGTCAATTTCGCGGGGCAGCTACTCGGCGGAAACTCGTCAGGAGGCCTCTTGAGCGCCGGAGCGCCCTCGCCGGCAAACGCGTCTGCCGCGCTCCAGCAATATCAGAATTCGTCCACGATGGGAATTACGCAGGCCGGCGTTGTGCAGGCGACGGCAGCATCCAACCCTGATCCGTCAGTGACGGGCGCGAGCGTGACGAACAACGTCTCGCAATACCAGGCAGCGTGGAGCTCGATCGGCTCAGCCGCGAACACGGCAGCGTCGAGCGTGTCGTCGCTGGCGTCTTCCTGCACGGCCGCGGCAAACAAGGCCGCGCTCGATATATGGACGAAGCAGAACCTGAATGACGGCGCCGCTACGACGACTACGCCCACGCAAGCACAGCTCGACGCCATCCACTCGTCGTTCATCGACGCGGCACGCGCACAAGCGGCCGCGGTACCTGGCGTGTATACGACCGAAATCGCGCCGGTCATCGCGCAGGCGTCGAGCAACACGGCCCCGGGCGCGTTCGCAGACACCGTGGCGATGGCGCAGCGCGTGCAGAACGACATCGCCACCGGCAACACGGCATATGCGAGCGATCTGAGCGCGCTCCAGCTGATGCCCCCGTCCCAGTCGGACGTCGCGACCGCGCAGTTCAACGCGACCGCGCTCCAGGCCGCCCAGGCGACGCCGCAAGGCTCGCTCACCGTGCCTGGCTCGTCCAGCGTGCCTATCATCGACCAGATGAACCTCATCAGCTCGAATGCGAATGCGCTCGTCGGGTCGGTGTGCACATATAACGCGTTCGGGTCGTTCCTATGAGCCTGCCATGAGACGAATCCTCGCCCGTCCATTCTTCGCACTCGCAGCAGCAGTTCTTGCGACGGCAGTTTTCCTGCCGGACGCACCGCTCGCGCACGCGCAACCGGCGCAAAACTACGTAACACCGCAGGCGGCCACGGCGAACACCTATGTAACCCCGCAGGCGGCGACCGGTGCGGCGGGCGACGGCTCGTCCCTCTATTCTTCTTCGCAGCTCGGCTCTGGCCTGACGGCCGGCGCGCAAGCGCAGTCCGCGTCCGGGCAGCAATCGGGTTCGGCGCTGGGAGCGCCCAAAGATCCGACGTTCGGCGGAGACGCGGGCTCTCAGTTCGGCTCTGTCATGACCTGGATCATGACGCTCTTCGCGTGGCTCGTTGGCGTCGCCGCGCTCTCGCTCGACTACGTCGCGTACTACACGGTCGTGTCCATGGGGAGCTATGTGGGGAACATAACCGCTATCGGCGTCGCCTGGCGCGTCTTGCGCGATATCGCGAACATCATGCTCATATTCGGTTTCCTCGCCATCGGCATCACCACCATATTGCAAGTGAGCTGGTATGGCGGCGCGCAGAAATTGCTCCCGAAGCTTGTCATCGCGGCGGTCGCCATGAATTTCTCGCTGTTCGTGTGCGAGGCGCTGATAGACGGCACCAACATCATCGCCACGCAGTTCTACCAGCAGATAAACGGCGGGCAGCCGCTCACGCAGACGACGCTCGCGAATACGAAAGTCAATTTCGTAAGCGGCAGCAATACCGACATCGGGAACGAGCCCATATCGAACGCCATCATGGGCCAGCTCGGATTTCAGACCCTGTATAACGCCGGCAACGTGAACCAGAAGGCATATGAAGGCTCGAATACCTGGTTGTTCGGCTTTCTCGCCATAATCCTGTTCGGGGTCACGGCGTTCGTCCTGTTCTCGCTCACCCTCATCCTGGTCGCGCGGTTCGTGGCGCTCATATTCTTCATATTGCTCTCGCCGGTCGGCTTCATGGGCTGGGCGGTGCCGCTCATGCAGGGCCGTGCAGACCAGTGGTGGAAAAACTTTCTCGACCAGATAATCACCGCGCCCATCCTGTTCCTGCTGCTGTATGTGGCGCTCGCGGTAATTACCGATGCGAAATTCCTTACCGGGGATTGCGGGGGCGGCACCTGTACGAAGACGTGGGGTTTCGTGGGCGGGAATAATCTCGTCGGCTTCGCGAGCATGCTGCTGTCGTTCATGATCGCCATCGGCTTGCTCCTGGTGGTCACCATAAAAGCGAGAAGCATGGGTGCCGTAGGAGCCGACTGGGCAACAAAGACTGCGGGCAAGATTACCTTTGGTGCGACAGCGTGGGCGGCAAATAGGA
Source organism: bacterium (assembly GCA_021812955.1). Classification (GTDB taxonomy): domain Bacteria; phylum Patescibacteriota; class Minisyncoccia; order Phycocordibacterales; family Phycocordibacteraceae; genus C7867-001. Next base: position 7,048 of record JAKAMJ010000028.1, read on the forward strand.
CGGTCGGCCGCGGAGCATATCTCGCATCGCGCCGGTTGAGGCAAAGCGAAGGATTTAACAGATTTAACGCACTGACAGGGGGCCTTACGACGAGAGCTCTCGACCGAGCGGCATCGGCCAGTTTCGACGTACGCGCAAGCGCGGCGTGGAAAGCTTTTCCAGGCGGGCACATACAAGCGGGCACGCCAACGAAGGGCGGCTTTGTCGAGGCGCGCAAGCAAAGCATCAAACAGCACGAAGAAGAAGCAAAGCGGATTGAAACGGCGCACAAAGAAGCTGGACCTAGCAATGAAGTACGAGAGGCCGCTGATGCACACTGGGAGGCAGAAAAAGCGAGACGTGTTGCGCAACAGAGACAAGAAGAAGCGCAAAGGGAACTTGATGACTTGAAGGGGCGTGGTAATGCACGGCAAGAGGATATTCAGGAAGCCGAAAAAAGTTTGGCGAAAGCGACACAGCAGCTTGCGGAGGCAGCAACGGCAGAGACCCAAGCCCAGAAAACGCGAACGGAAGTCGAGAAAAAAGCCTCTGAACGACAAGGTGCGGCTATTAAAGCCAGCAAGATGGCATACGCCGAGGGTATCGAGCACCCTCTGTGGAACGTGATGCCAATAAGCCCGAACCTCTACTCGTATGGTCCTGATTCTGCAGCTGCAGCTGCGAAGATCAAAGCGTCGCTCAGAGAAACGAGCAAGGAGAAGCAGGCGCTTAAAATCCTAAAGGATGCTCTTAATGAGCCGAAGCCCGCGCCAGCAGAAGCGGAGAATCCGCCAAAAGAAAAGAAATAAAATATGAACCAGAACGAACAAGAACCTACGCTCGAAGATAGCATTAAACAGGTGATGCAGATCTTGCCGCCGGTGATTCGTGATTATCTTGCGCAAGGGAAGTACACGGCAGTCGTGCAGAGCTTGTCGGCGCGATACGGGTTGCGTCTCGACCAGGTTGGCGTGATTGAACGAGAAGTGATGCTGCTCCTTATGGGCATCGAGAGTCCGGACGAGTTCATGCAGGCGCTTGCGGAAGATGCTCGGCTGGACCGTCAGGCGGTAGAGAGCATCGCTCGCGACGTGAACGAGATGATTT
>JAKAMJ010000029.1 GCA_021812955.1 bacterium
CTGCGTAGCTTCATTCAAGAGATCGCGAACGGTCTTGCTCTCGTCCTTGATGAACGGTTGCTCTAGCAGCACCTGGTCGCGGAAGTAGCTCGCGATCTTCCCCGCGAGGATCTTTTCCTGCATCTCAACCGGCTTGCCGGCGACCTCTTCCTTGAAGACGGCCGTCGCGGCGTCTTTAGCTTCGGAAGGGACGCTCTCCATGGACAAGTACTTGGGGCCGGTCGCCGCGGCCTGCATCGCGATGTCGCGAGCGAGCGCGACGAACTCCGGGTTCTTCGCCACGAAATCAGTCTCGCACGAGAGGATGACCATCGCGCCTACCGCGCCCTCGTGGACATAGCTCCCCACGACCCCGGCGCCGAGCGTGCGATCGGCCTTCTTGTCTGCCGAGGCGGCCGAACGCTTCCTCAGGATGACTTCCGCCTTCGCGACGTCGCCGCCTGCCTCTTCAAGAGCTTTCTTGCACTGCATGACCGACACGCCGGTGCGATCGCGCAGCTCCTTTATGATGTTCGTTGTTATTTCCATAGTGTGAATATAGTAGCATGCCTGAAGCCGGCAAGTCAGAAAAAGACAGTAGGACTTGGCCTAGCGGCCCGGAGCGCTGGCTTTTTCTGATTTGCCGGCTGAAATGCTTTTACAAAAACTAACTACGCCGCCTGACCCTTCTTGAACGCTTCGACGAGGTCGGCAAGGATGAGCTTGACCGTGTCGCGAGACGCGTCGTTCGCCACGATCGGATACGCGATACCCTTCAGGTCGCAATCAGAACCCATGAGCGCGATGATGGGGATCCCCGCCTCCTGCGCCTCCTTGACCGCGTGCTTCTCGTGGCGCGTGTCCACGACGAGGAGCGCGTCCGGGCGCTTCGTGAGCGTCGTGATGCCGTCGAGGCGCTCCTCGAGACGCTTCTGCTCGCGCCCCATCTTCACCAGCTCGAGCTTGGTGTGCTGCTTCGCCATCGCTCCGGCGGAAGACGTGTCTTCGAGGTCGGCGAGGCGGTCTATGCGCTTCTTTATCTCGTTCCAGTTCGATATGGTGCCGCCGAGCCAGCGCGTCGCCACGTACGGCGCATTTATCTCCTGCGCCGCCTTCTTGACCAGGGCGGCCACCTCGACCTTGCCTCCCACGAAGAGGATCGTCTTGCCCTCTTTCGCGAGCGTCGCCATAGCGCCCTTCGCCGCTTCGAGCTGATCTTCGGTCTTTGCCAGGTCGATGATCTCCTGGCGGCCCTTCGCGCCTATCAGGAACGGCTTCATGGACGGGTGCCGGCGCGCCTTCACCTGCGCAAAATGCGCCCCCGTGTCGAAGAGGCGTCGTAGTCCTGCCGTGTCCTTTGTCGCTGCCATTTCCTGCCACTCTACCCGATTCCCATGCGATATGCAAGGCGCGCGGCGATTACGCCGCGCTTTGCGCGCCCGCTTTCAACGCCGCCACGATCTCATCGATATTCCCCGCCATGATGCCCGGCAGGTTGTGCCACGACTCCTTGAGCCGGTGATCGGTGACGCGGTCCTGGAGCACGTTATACGTCCGTATCTTCTCGGAGCGGTCGCCGGTGCCTATCTGCTCCCGGCGCTCGGCCGCGTGCTTCTTCGCCTCTTCTTCCTCGTGCATGAACTCGAGCTTCGCGGAAAGTATCGCCATCGCCTTCTCGCGGTTCGCGAGCTGGCTGCGCTCAGACGACGAGCGCACGTCTATCCCCGTCGGGCGGTGGATGAGCCGGACTGCCGTCTCGACCTTGTTCACGTTCTGGCCGCCCGCGCCGCCGCTCCGGGAGAACTCCATGTCTATGTCTGCCGGGTTTATCGTGAGCTTCGGCTTGGCGCGTATCGGCAGCACGGCGACAGACGCGGTCGAGGTGTGGATGCGGCCGGACTTCTCCGTGAGCGGCACGCGCTGCACCCGGTGCACGCCGGTCTCGTAGCGGAGCGCGTCATACGCGCCCTCGCCGGACACTTCGAGCGTCAGGTCGTCCACGTCGCGCGTCTTCCAGCCCTGGCGCTCCGCGAAACGCTGATACATGCTCCTCAGCTCGTGCGCGAATATGGACGCTTCGTCGCCGCCCGCGCCGGCGCGCAGCTCCATCACCACCGACACCGGCTCTGCGGCGTCCTGCCGCGCGGCGTCTTTCGAGAGGATTCGCTCTATCTCGGCGAGTATGTCCGCCTGGCGCGCGCGGATGCGCGCAGCGTCTTCCGCCGCCATCGCAGACAGCGCCGGGTCGGCTTCTGCCGCCGCGCGCGCGTCGGCCGCCTCGCGATCGAGCCGTTCGTACTCTTCCGCCAGGTATGCGGTCGAAAAGTTCTTTTTTAATTCAGGCGAGTAGTCCATTGCCATACAATACCAAAGAAGCGCTAAAACTGCTTCAGATGCGAGGCGCGGGAAGCCGATCTTCTGAGCCGTACCTGAGGTACGGTGAAGGAAATCGGGGGACCCGCAACGACGCAGATGAGGTAGTTTTAGCGCTTCTTCGACGCGCGCTGCCGGAACTTCTCGACACGACCGGCTTTGTCGAGACTGCGCTCCTCGCCGGTGTAGAAAGGATGCGACTGCGAGGAAATCTCCACGACGAGCTTCGGGTACTCTTTCTTGTCTTCCCACACTCCCGTCTCGGTCGTGCGGACCGTGGAGCCGATGAGGAAACGCGCGCCGGAAGCCATATCCTCGAATATGACCTGGCGATAACCGGCCGGATGTATGTCTGCTTTCATACGGGCAATGCTACCACGCCGCTTGGCGGCGCACAAGCGCTCCGCGTTCACGATTATATCAATGATAACCGTGAATTGCAGGCAAAACATGGTCTTTCACGATTATCGGGGCGTGTCATGCCCCGACACGGGCATCAGAACTCGTTATACACCCCGACGACGTTCACGATGACATTTGCAGTAGCGGCGTTGCCGTCGCAGTTCGCGGTGAAAGTGGTCTGGGTCGTTATTGCTCCGGCGTCCACATTCGTGCCAGCCTTCCCCGTCTGCGAGAAGCCGTTGGTCCCCGTGACCGTGCAAGAAGTGACGTTCGTCCCGCTCCAGGTGAGATACGCGTGCTGGCCCGATTGCACGCGGGTCGGGGTGGCGGAAATGGTGACCGAGGCGTTTGCTCCGCATGCAGCGACCGAGCAGCTCGGATACTGATACGACCCGCTCAAGACGCCGTTCGTACAGGTGCGCGTCTCTGGTGCGGCGCAGGTCGAGCCGCAAGCGACGCTCGACGCCTGGTACGCCTGGACGCTCTGGCCACTCGCGAGGGTGGTATTGCCGAGCGGCCAGAGCGTGGAGGGGAGGATACAAACTCCCGCGCTCGCAATCGTGAGCGATGCCTGGCACGAAATGGTGCCGCCATCTGCACCCGTCGCCCTGAGTGTACAGGTTTCGGTGCCGCCTGTGCCTGATTTGAAGCTAGGCACCGAGCCAGTTGTCGGGACCGGCCCTGAGTACAGGTTTACCGGGCCGACGCACGAACGAATGGCACTCACGCCGTCCGTACTCCACGAGAGCGCACTTAATTGGGAGGTCGCCACGGTTGCCGGAGACCACGAGATCTGGCAGAGCGGGCACGCGTTCACAGAGCAGCTCTGGTATTGATTCGACCCGCTCAAGACGCCATTCGTACAGGTGCGGGTCTCGGGAGCAGAACAGACCGAGCCGCAAGCGACGGTGGACGACTGATACGCCGTGACGCTCTGGCCGCTGCTTATAGTGCCTCCGCCAAGGGTCGCAGGAAGGGCGCAGGATGCCGCTACCGGCAGCGACGCGGTCTTCGTCACGGACCCGCCAGGGCCAGTGAATGTGAGCGCACAGTTCTCCGTGCCAGCGTTCGGGAAGGTGAACCGCATATTTCCCGACCCAACCGTGGAAAGGCTCCCGGAATCCGGATCGGCTCCCGTGCAGGAATATGTACCGCTCGTAGCATTCGCGCTCGTCCAAGACAACGTAGCCGAGCCGCCTTGCACTGCCGACGTAGGGGACCACCCGACACTCGCCGTCGGCGGAGCAAGGACGGTGTACCCGAGATAAGCAGCCCCTGTCCCAGCAGCCGCACTGCCCGTTTGGAAATAAGCAGAGACTTCCGCCGCATAGCCACCAGGAATTGTCTGCACAGGCATGGTAGTGCTCCAATACTGAGTATATTGCCAATCGCATCCATTGCTGTGACAGCCTAGATTTGTACCCAAATCGCAAGTCACAGTCCCATTGGTGATGGTGCACGAATAGCCTTGCGCTTGATAGGAAGCTATCTGATTCTGGGTTGCTTGTGAGATTCCGCCTTGGCAAGAAAGCGGCGAGGAGGAATACTGATAACAACCTCCATCTGCCCCCATCGTGAAGGGGTTGTAATCAGGTTGAATACACGTGTATATCGCCGTATACCCACTCGGACACGAGTATGTAGTAGTGCACAACCACCACCAGCAACCCGGCGGCCCCATTGTAGTAGTGTACGCTGCGGTGTCGTATGTTACCGGAAAGGTAATCTGCCCATAGACTTGGTGCGCACCTTTACTTAAGTTAATCAATTGACGCGTCTGGCTATTGACTGTTACCCACATTCCAATGTTCCCACTTCCATTATCGCACCACAGCCAGGTCGCCGTCCCATATACGGTAACATTTTCTCCTGGGAGAAAATTGGGTTTGTTCAAGTTGGCCACGTACGATGAGGGCGTTCCATTACTGTCGCTCGCGGTAAAGGTAGCATAAGTATCCGCCCTCGCATGCGCGCCTCCCGTCAGGGAGGCGCCGATGACGAGCACGAAGAAGAGCACGAGGGTGACCGCTCTCCTGCTCCGGTACCGGATGAGCGCGTATGCAGCGATAGCGAGGGCGAGGATGCCCACGATGATGAGGATGATAGCCGTGGCGGAAAGCGGGCTTCCCCCTTCGGCGTGTTCGTACTCTTGATGGCATAGTCGCGGGAGTCGAGCTGCTTGCCGTCCGGCGTGTGGATGGCGACGAACACATGCGGGTCGCGGCAGTCGGTGGAGACCGGGAGCTTGTACGAGACGATGAACTGCTTCTGGTCGAGCGGCTGGTCGAGCGAGGCGCACTTGCGGCCGGAAGCGTCGGTGATGGTGATGCTGGCGAGCATCTCGCCGTTCCCCGTGGCGCCCAGGCGGGAGCCAGGGAAGTTGTCGGCTGATGACGACCAGAAGAACGATACCTGGGCGGTGTCGCCTTTCTGATAGTAGTCCTTGTCGAGGCGGAGGTTCTGGATGGTGGCGGAGAGGCCGCGAACGACGAAATGGAAGACGGCCTGGTCTGACTGGGGCTGGCCGCTAGCGTCTACGAGCGTGAGTGTGGCGTCGTATGCCTGCGGCTCGGACGGCTTCGGGATGACGAACGACTCGAGTGCGATCTCCCCCGGCTTGAGCGATACGGACTCCCGGCCGGTCGAGGTCGCCACCTGGGGGCCGAACGTCGTGCGATAGTTGACGGCGAAGCTGGGGCGAAGCGCCATAGCCGTCTTGGCGTGGTTCGTGGCGGTGCAATACCCGGTGAGCGTCTCAGACGGCTTCACGTCTACACCCTGGGCGGGCGCGTATATCTTGCTCGCCGGCTCGCCGGCGACGCGGAGGTAGCAGCCCGTGAGGGCGACGTATTGGCCGGTGCCCTTCAGGGTGACCGTGCCCGGATTCGACAAGGCGAGCGTCATGCCGGCCTCGTTCTTGGCGAACAGCCAGATCTGATACTGGCCCGTGAGATACGCCGGGGCGTCGTATTCTATCTGCTTGTGCACCGTCTGGTTCTCGCCCAGGCTGACGACCTCGTCGTATACCTTCTCCGCGACTTGCGTCTGCGCCTGGCCCGTCTGCGAGATGAGCTTCACCGAATACCGGACATCCGGCTGCACGTTCACCCTGTTGGACAAGTCGAACGACAAGAAGACCTTGTTGCCGTCCTGGGACGCGATAGCAGCGTTGTATATGTTGACCGTGGCGACGGTGATAACCTTCGCGGTGGTGGTGGCCTGCGCCGGAGCCTGCGTCTGCGCCAATGCCGCGGACGGCGCTGCGAGAGCGAGCAGCGCGGCGAAGAGAGCAAAACGTTTGGCGACGGTTATCATGAGGGCGCGATTAGATAGTATGGATATATTGTATAGCCTCATGCAAGCCTGCGCAGGCTTATCCACACACATCGCGGGGCTTAGGTATTCGAGAGGAAATCGATGTTCGGCTGGATGGTGTTCTTGATGGTATTCATGACCTGGCTCGCGTACGCCCGGCCCGGCGCGGTCGAGGCGCCGTTCCAGCCCGCGTAGTACCGCGCGGCGGCGGTGTATTCGGCCGTGTACCCGCCAGCGCCGGCGCCGTTGTCTGCAAGCAGGAACGACATGGCCATGATGGCATCCTTCGGGTCCCACGGGTCGGCGAGTGGCTCTCCGCTCCCGGCCGCGACGCGGTCGGCGTAGAGCGCCCAGGTAGACGGTATGAACTGCGCCGGCCCCATGGCGCCGCCCCAGCCGCCGGCGCTCGCTATCGGGCACGACACGACCTGGGCGTGGGGATCGAACCCGATGTCGAGCGCGAGCTTCAGGAATACCGGCACGTCGCGCGTGGGCGCCATGACGCGCGCGAACGGCTTGCCGGTATTCTTGCCGACGCCCGCGCCGGTCGCGTCGTCTTTCAGGATGCATTGGCCCACATTGGTGCCGAGGTTCGATTCCTGGGTGAGTATGGCGAGCGCGAGCGCCGGGTCTACGCCGGTCACCCTCTGCGCCTGCTGCGCGTATTGGAGCGCGAGGCCGAACGAGATGGCTTTCGCGTCGCGGAGCGGGAAGAGCGCGGCGCGTATGGCAGCGGCTTTCGCTTGCCGGTCCGCGAGCACTTTCTTGTATTGCACTTCCTGGTTCGTCGTTATCGCGAGCAGCTGCTGCTTCTGCGCCTTGTCGGAGCTTATCTGCGTCTTCTGCGTCTCGACGGCGTACTTCGCGTCTGCGGTCTGGTTCTGCGCTTGCGTCAGCGCGGCCTTCTCGCTCTCGGTCTGCGCCTTCGCCTGCTGTATCACGCCGAAGAGCTTCTGCAAGTTCGCGTTTATGGAAACGAACGCGTCCAGGTCGCTATAGAAACCGGAGACGTCCTGCGCGCCGAGCGCGACTTCCACCGCCGAATAGCCGTCGAGCATCTGCGTCTGGCGCAAGATGGAAGCGAGCGACTCCTTCCCGTGCGCGATGCGGTCGGAGAGCTGCCCGATGACGACATTCTTATCCGCAATCTGCGCGGCGAGCTGCCGGATGGCGATGTTCTTCGCGTCTATCTGCGCCTGTGCGGCCTTTATTTTCGCGGTGAGCGCGGTGACGTCGCCTTGGAGCGTGCCTTTCTTCGCCTGCGTATCCTTTATTATCTGCTGCTGCGCGGCGATTTCCTTCTGCAATTCGTCGTATTGCGCCTGGAGCGCGGCGCGCTCGGCGGGCGTCAGGTCTTGCGCCGCAGCCGGGCGCGCGAGCGCAGCGAACGTGCCGCCGCACACAGCCGCGAACGCGGCACAAGCAATGCAAACCTTCCGAAGCATCTTCGCAGTATACCAAACGGAAACCCGTTCAAGCCGGGCTTAGTCCCCCGACCCTGCCTCTTCTTCCTTGCCCTTCTTCTCTACCTTTATCGCGGAAAGGTCTGCAGCGGGCTGCTCCGCACTCTCTTCGACTACCTCTTGCGCGAGCGCGACGACTTCGTTCGGGTCGACCGCGAGCGTGACGCCTGCCGGAAGCGCGAGATCTTTCGCATGGATCTGGTCATCGACTTCCTTGAGCAAGGAGATGTCGACCGTGATGGCGTGCGGGAGGCTCATCGGGTCTGCTTCCACATCTATCTCGTGGAGCACCTTCACGAGGTTCGCGCCCTGTGCGACGGCGGCGGACTCGCCGATGAATTCGAGCGGGATGGCGACTTCGACCGTCTCACCCTTGGTGACGGCATAGAAATCGGCATGCTGCGGCTGGTCGGTGATCGGGTCGAAATCGACCTTGTGGATGAGCACCGGCAGCTCGGCACCGAGGCCGGCGAGCGCGACGACGGTCGCTTCGCCAGCTTCGCGCATCGCCTTGGCGAAGGCCTTTGCTTCGACGGAAATCGGCGTAGACGGATGATGCGCGCCATAAACGACGGCCGGAACC
>JAKAMJ010000030.1 GCA_021812955.1 bacterium
AACGTGCTCGAGACGCTTGCCGGAACTCCCGGAGAGCAGGTCGTCGTCGTCACGCACCGCGGCGTCATAAACGGTCTCCGTTTCGTCATCCGGCACGGATTCTCGAGTTCCGTCCGCTGCCTGCTCCTGGCTGCCGTGTTCGGCTGCATCCGGAACGGCGGTATCGTCCACCTCACCCACGACCCCTCCCGCACTCCCGCCTGGCGCGTCGAACGCACTAGCGATGTCCGCCACCTGCGCGGGCTGTAGGGATCAAAAACTTGTGGTATCGTTGCCTCACTGGGGAGTGGTGTAATTGGTAACACGTCTGCCTTTGAAGCAGAAGACTCTAGGATCGTACCCTAGCTCCCCAGCAAAATGGAAAATGTATTTTCTTATGGCACGCTTCAAATTGAGAAGGTTCGCCCGATTTGTCAGACCTTATTGATTAGGAAGATTTTTCGCGGAGGAAGAGGATGTAGGAATAGGCGACTGGGACGAGGGCGGCGAGAAGGAGGGGAGTGAGGATGACCCATAGATTTTGCGTTAGCGAAGTGAAAGTTGAGATGCCTACGATGACGCCTGCGAGGATGAAGAGCCATGCTGCGACCTTGTGCGTCTTTTCCCACACGAGGTCGCTAGAGAGTGTCCAGGGCGTGCGGATGCCGACGAACCAATTACGTTTGATAAGCGGCAAGATTGCGCCGAGCACGATGAAGAGTAGCGCGACTGCGGGCATCACGAAGTACGCCATGTTTATCGACACGCCGAGATTCGCCCAGAGCGTGAGCGCGTAGATGTACGCGAGGAAGGCGGTAAGCAGTACCCATATGAAATCATAGGCATAGCGGAAGCCTTTGAAGCCAGGCGCGATCGGGTCAATCTTCGGCAGGAGCGCCCAGAGTCCCCAAAGCGCGAGCGCGATAGAAGGCGCGAGAAACGCTGCCCAGAAGCGCGGCAGGAAGCCGGTTGCGCGGCCGGCCATGTCCCAATGCGAGGCGGCCGAGGGCGGCATGTGCGAATAGACGATGATGCCGGTTGCAAACATGGCGGCAATCATCGTGCCGATAAAGAAGCTGGTTGTTCGTGGGTTCATGGTGATAAGTATATCGCGCTTCAGGCGGAAGGTGCGGTACACTTCGCAACATGACCTCATCATCGCGCCTGTCTGTAAAGCTGCGGGCCGTGCTCATCGCGCTGTTTTGCGTCGGCGTCGTCACGTTTGCATTGTACGCATTCCAGAAAAGGGAGGCGCCAAAGAAGCCGATCGCGACGGCGAGTTACCTGTGTGACGCCGGCAAGACTATTGCCGCCGCTTTCTACAAAGGCGCGACGGCGCCTCCGCCAGCGCCAGGGCAGCCGCCGGCGCCCACCGGCTCGGTCGCGCTTGCGCTCAGTGATGGCCGCGTAATGAAGCTCGCGCAGACCCTCTCTGCCGACGGCTCGCGATACTCGAATGGCAATCCATCGATCCAGGGCGGCGAGACGTTCGTCTTCTGGAGCAAGGGCAACGGCGCGCTCGTGCTGGAGGACGGCAAGGAGAAGTCGTTTATCGGCTGCATCGTCGTCGCGCCGGAGCCGGCGGGGTCTGACCTGAGCCTGTCATACGCGACGAGCTCGCTCGGGTTTTCTATACGCTACCCGCAGGGGTATGCGCTTGATGAAACGTACCGGTACCAGGAGCTCGGTCCGGGCAAAGATATCGCGGGCGTGAAGTTCACTATTCCAGCCACGATCGCGAAGGGGGCCAATCTAGCGTCGGATTCGTATGTTAGCGTCGAGGAGATCCCGCATGCGCGAGATTGCACCGCCTCGCTTTTCCTCGAACGGGCTGCCGCGCGCGAAGTGACTGCTGGCGACACGACATATTCTGTCGCGTCTTCGACCGGCGCAGGGGCTGGCAATCGCTACGAAGAGACGGTGTACGCATTCCCGGGGACGAATCCGTGCCTGGCGGTGCGATATTTCATCCACTACGGAGTCATCGAGAATTATCCGGCCGGCGCGGTGCGCGAATTCGACCGGCCGGCGCTTCTGCGCCAATTCGACGCGATCCGTCGCACGCTTGTGATGCAGTAAGAGCCCCGTTTTCTCCCAGGTGCGTTCATCCCCAGTTTGCCAAATACGGGTTGGTGTAGAATGAGCGGATTATGGAAATGAAGGAGAGTATGCGAGAGATGCCGACGGTCATGGTCGCGTTCGGCGTGACGGGGGACTTGATGCGGATCAAGGTCATTCCGGCTTTGTTCGCGCTGCACGTGCATGGCGACTTGCCGGAGAAGTTTTGTCTTGTCGGATTCTCGCGTCGCGATTGGGGCGACGCGGATTTCCGCGAATATGTGCGCGAAATAATCACGTGGCGGTCCGACCGCCACACGCAGCGTGTGGCGGTCGGACCGCCACACGCTGCGACAGAGAAGGATATCGCGTCGTTCCTGAATCTGCTCAAATTCCAGAGCGGAGATTTTTCCGATAAGGAGAGTTATGCGGCGCTCAAGCGCATGATCGACGGGGTGGACGCGTCGTGGGGCGTGTGTACGAACAAGATATTTTATTTCGCCGTCGCGCCGAATTTCTATGAACCTATCATCGCAGACCTCGCGTCTTCGGGATTGTCTGAAGGGTGCTCTCCAGAAGAGGGGTGGTCGCGTGTGATAGTCGAGAAGCCGTTCGGGCATGACGGCGAGTCCGCGGCGCAGCTAGAGTCGCTGCTCGCTAGGGATTTCAAAGAAGAGCAGATATACCGCATCGATCATTACTTGGGCAAAGCTGTCTTGCAAGACGTCTTCGATTTCCGGTTCGATGACGGCTCGCTTGAAGCGGCGTGGGACGCGAAGCATATCGAGAGCATCACGATCCGCGCGCTTGAGACGCTTGGCGCAGAGAAGCGCGGCGCATTTTACGACTCGGTCGGTGCATTGCGCGACGTAGGGCAGAACCACTCGCTCGCGACGCTTTCGCTTCTCACGATGGACCGCCCGAGCGAGCGTACTGCTGACGCAATACGCGAAGAGCGAGGCGCAGCACTCGAAGCGCTCGAGATAATTCCCTACGACGCGATGGCGAGCGAGACTTTCCGCGCGCAGTATGACGGCTTCCGCGAGATACGCGGCGTCGCGCCCGACTCGAATACCGAGACGTATTTCAAGATATGCGCCTCGCTCCGCTCGGCGCGCTGGCACGGCGTACCGATCATCATAGAGGCCGGCAAGCGGCTCGCCGTGCCGGAAAAAGAGGTCGTCGTTCGGTTCAAAGACGGCTCTCTGAAACGATTCGATTTTAATACGGCAGTGCAGTACACTGAGGAGTACGAACGCCTGTTGCTCGACGCGATCCGCGGCGATCAGACGCGCTTCGTAAGCAGGCGCGAAATCGAAGCTGCGTGGCGTTTCGTCGACCCGATCGAGCGTGCGTGGCGTGCGGGCGCCAAGCTCGTGCCGCTTCACCGCTACGCGCCGGGCACGAGCGATATTACTAGACAAGCTGATTTTTAGATACCATGGACCAAGCAACATCGGGCGGAAAGGTTATCGGTATCGTCGGGCTAGGGAAGATGGGCGCGGGCATCGCACGGCAATTGCACGAGAAGGGCTGGGAGGTGTGCGGATATAACCGCTCGCCGGAGCCGCGCGAGGCGCTATCGGCGGAGGGCATCGAGACGTTCGCGGCGCTCCAGGAATTGGTGGAGCGCTTGCCTGTGCCGCGCACGATCTGGCTCATGGTGCCGGCGAAGAAGCCGACGAGCGATATACTCTTCGGCAAGGGCGGCTTGACGACACTGCTCGCGAAAGGCGACACGGTCATCGACGGCGGAAATTCGTTTTATAAGGATTCGGTTGCGAACGGAAAGAAGCTCGCGAAGTACGGCATCAAGTTCATGGATGTCGGCTTCTCGGGCGGGCCGAGCGGCGCGCGCAACGGCGGGTGCCTAATGATTGGCGGCGATGCGGCATTGTTTGCCAAGAACGAGCAGCTTTTCAAAGATTTGGCGCGCCCGGGTGCGTACCAGTTCTTCAAGGGCGTCGGCGCGGGGCACTTCGTGAAGATGGTGCACAACGGCATCGAATACGGCATGATGCAGGCGATCGCGGAGGGCTTCGCGGTCTTGAAGAAGTCGCCATACAAGCTCGATCTCGGAAATGTCGCCGAGATATACAACAACGGCAGCGTTATCGAGTCGCGCCTCGTGGGCTGGATGAAAGGAGCGTTCGAGACCTACGGCACAGACTTGAAAAAAGTATCGGGCACGGTCGCGCACACCGGCGAAGGGCAGTGGACGGTGCAGACCGCGAAGAGCCTGAAGGTGCCCGTACCGGTCATCGGCGCATCGTTTAAGTTCCGTGTCAATTCGGCTAAGAAGCCGAGCTACACCGGCAAGCTCCTCTCCGCACTCCGCAACCAATTCGGCGGCCATTCGGTGAAATAAGGTTCGATTCAGAACGCCTGCAAAGCGCCTGTTTGGCGCTTTGCAGGCGTTCCGTTAGAATGAGCGCAATATGGTCACTCACAAAAGCATCATGACAGCCGGCGCGGTGATGCTTGTTGTGGCCGGCGCGCTCTGGTTCGGCGCTCCTGTGGCGTCCGAGTACGATTCGGGAATGAAGGAGCGGTTCATCCCTCTGCCGGCATTCGACCGCGCGGATTATGACAAACGGCTGCTCGCGCTCGCGCATGTTGCCGGAAGTGGAAGTCAGACTTCAAATGCGCCTGTAAGTCTGACTTCCACTTCTACACCTAGGCTCTGGCCAGTGAAGGCTGTCTATCCGGAAGTGGGCGCGATTTTGCCGTTCAAACGCATCGTCGCGTACTATGGCAATTTTTACTCGGCGCAGATGGGTGTGCTCGGGGAATATCCCGAAGAGACCGTGCTTGCGATGCTCGCGAGCACGACCGCGAAATGGGCTGCCGCCGACCCGACGACGCCGACGCTTCCGGCTATCCAATACATCGCCGTGGTGGCGCAAGGAACCGCAGGCAAAGAAGGGAAATACATCCTCCGCATGCCCGACGACCAGATCGACAAGGCGCTGGGTATGGCGAATCAGGTGCACGGCATCTTGATTCTCGACGTGCAGGTCGGCCTCTCGACCGTGCAGCACGAGCTGCCGATGCTCGAGAAATACTTGCAGATGCCGAACGTGCATCTCGCTATCGACCCGGAGTTCTCGATGAAGCACGGCGAGCGTCCTGGCACGGTCATCGGCACTTTCGACGCGGCGGACGTGAATTACGCCGCGCAATACCTGGCCGGCTTGGTGCGGCAGTACCGACTCCCGCCCAAGGTGCTTGTCGTGCATCGCTTCACGCAGAACATGCTGACGAATTATGCGCAGATACGCCCGCTGCCGGAAGTGCAGATCGTTATGGACATGGATGGCTGGGGCAGCCAAGCTAAGAAGAAGAACACCTACCTGCGCGTAATAGAATCGGAACCCGTGCAATTCACTGGCATCAAGCTCTTCTACCACGCCGACCTAAAGGCGCCCTCGACTGGTATGCTCACTACGAGCGAGGTGCTCGGCCTTACACCAGCGCCTATCTACATCCAGTATCAGTAGCTGAAATAGCTCGCAAATGCGGGCTTTTGCGAATGTATTGACATATTTTTGGTATCTGATAGACTCCAAGGAGGGTGCGAGAGGTCTTTGTTTGAAAACCAAAAAGAGGAGGAAGTGCAATGACGAAAGTTGTCATATTCCTTGCTTTGCTCTTCTGCTCGGTGGCGCCAGCTGCCGCACAGGAGAACAGCGCAGGGAATCGGGTCGTACACGCGCCGCGGGTGGTCCGCGCGTCGTGGTATGGCCGCAAGAACCAAGGGAAGCGCATGGCGAACGGCAAGCCGTTTAACATGCGTAAGCTGACGGTCGCACACAAGACCTTGCCGCTCGGGACGAAGCTTGAGCTTCAGAGCCTGCGAAACGGCAAGACGGTTACCGTGACCGTCACGGATCGTGGGCCGTTTGCGAGGGGGAGAGACATAGACCTCTCGTGGGCGGCCGCACGGCGCCTAGGAATAACAAAGAAGGGGGTCGCGGAAATACGGATCGTATCCGTCTCACGCGGTTCCTGAAACAAGGGTGGCTTCGGCCGCCCTTTCGCTTTCCCAATAAACCAGGGTGAATTCTTATTTCATCTCCATTTGTACTTTCCGGGCGTGTGGTATCATTCTCGGCATATGAATACAAACGAAACCAATAAGTATTTCTTGCCAGCGGCAGTTATCATCGCCGGCCTCTTCATCGCAGGAGCGGTCTTGTGGAGCGGTTCGCACCCGGCGAAGGCGCCGGGCGTGGCGGATAACGGCGCGGCAGCGCCGGCGCCCGCGGTAGACATAAAGAACGTGAAGACGGACGGGGATCCGTTCATCGGGGACCCGAATGCTCCTGTCACGATCGCGTTCTGGAGCGATTTCCAGTGCCCGTTCTGCAAGGCGTTCGAGGTCGGCGGCATCCCGCAGATCCAGACGCCGCCGGCGCTTCCGGACATCATCAAGAACTATGTCGACACTGGGAAAGCGAAGGTCGTGTTCATGGATTTCGTGTTCCTCGGCAACGACTCTGTGACTGCCGCGCTCTATAACCGCTCGGTGTGGAAGCTGTATCCGAAGCAGTATTTCGCCTGGCGTACCGCGATGTACAAGGCACAGGACCAGGAGGGCGATCAAGGGTTCGGCAACGCGGCGTCCATCGACAAGCTCGACGCGACCATCCCAGGGCTTGATGCGGCGAAGATAACCGTCGACGTGAAAGCGAACGCCTCCGCATACCAGGCCATGAACGATGCCGACAAGGCTGAAGCGGCGAAGGCCGGAGTCTCATCGACACCGTCGTTCATCATCGGCACGCAGAAGATCGAGGGCGCGTATCCGTATGCGAATTTCCAGGCGGCCATCGAGGCTGCACTGGCGAAATAGCATGAAGTTTTTCCTCCGCTGGCTCGTCTCGGCGGTCTCGATAGGCGTAGCTGCGTATCTGGTGCCCGGCGTCAGCGTAACCCTCTGGGGCGCGCTCATCGCGGCAGTGGTGCTCGGTGCGTTGAATCTATTCATCCGTCCGGCCATCATCATCCTGACGCTCCCGATAAACATCCTCACGCTCGGGCTCTTCTCGTTGGTTATAAATGCGCTTCTCGTGATGCTTGCCGGGCTTATCGTGCCAGGGTTCGTGGTCGCCGGGTTCTGGGCGGCGCTTCTCTTCGCTTTGGTCTTGACGCTCATAAACTGGGTGTTCCGGTTCTGGGGCCACCAAGCATAAGCCATGATCGATCCGGAGCTCGCTGCAAAACTCGACGAGATAGGCGAAAAGGCCGACAGGGCGTTCCGCGCTGCGGAATCGGTACGGAAATACCTCTTCTGGACCGGCGTCGTGACCGTCGCGCTCGTCGTGTTGCCGCTCATCGGGCTCATGTTCGCCATCCCGTCGTTCATAAACAGCTATGTGAATCCTATCAACGAAGCGGCCGGGAACCCGACGACGTCAACGACTGACCTCGTGCACTCGCTCGGGCTCTAGAAATGACTCGCAAAACGTGGCGGTCGGACCGCCACGTTTTGCGAGTCATTTCTTCTTGTGCAGCAAGTTCACGAAGACTGGCAGGAATGATATGGCGATGATGAAAAGCGAGAACGGCAGGATATAGGACTCGCTGTTCGGTATGATCGAGCCAAGGAAATAGCCGGAAGCTATCATTCCGGCACCCCAGAGCGTGCCGCCGAGTATGTTGTACGAAAGGAACGTTCCGTATTCCATAGAGCCTGCGCCGGCGAGGATCGGGGCGAGCGTCCGCACCACAGGCACGAACCGCGCGAGCAGCACGGCGCGTCCGCCATAGGCCTGGTAGAAGAGCTCGGTGCGCTTCAGGTATTCCTGCTTGAAGAATCGCGAATCCTCACGCGCCGCGAGCATGTCGCCTGTCTTCGCGCCGAACCAGTAGCCGACGGAATCGCCGATGATAGCCGCGACG